>NZ_JBSVWS010000117.1:0-19243 GCF_054071155.1 Pseudomonas sp. SDO5532_S415
AGTCAACGATGATGTCGACTGACACAGCGCTTTCGCGAGCAAGCCCGCTTCCACATAAAAAACAGGGCTGACCACTCAATCTTTGTCACTTGCCTTCACTCGCCATCCCCCCGAAGCTATACCCCTTCAGGAGAGCCCGATGAACCTTGTTGAATTGACCGAACGCCTGCACGCCATCCGTGACCGCAATGACTGGCAGCCCTTTCACAGTCCGAAAAACCTGGCCATGGCCGCGAGTGTCGAAATGGCCGAGCTGGTGGAGATTTTCCAGTGGCTGACCGAAGACCAGTCGCGGCAGTTGCCGGCGGAAAAACTGGCCCATGCCGGGCAGGAGATCGGCGACATCGTGCTTTATCTATTGCTGCTGTGCAGCGAGCTGGGTCTGGACATGAATGACGTAGTACGTAGCAAACTGGCCGACAGCGAACGGAGGTTCAGCTGATGAGCGACCGTCATTTCGATCAACTGGCAACGCGCTTCGCGGAAAAAATCTACGGCGGCGCCAAAGGTGCGATTCGCCTTGCGGTGTTGCAGGCTGATCTGGCCGAAATCCTGCCGGACCGGCCGCTGCGGGTCCTGGATATCGGCGCCGGCCTGGGCCATATGTCATTGTGGCTGGCCGAGCGCGGGCATCAGGTGACCTTGGCCGAGCCCGCCGAGCCCATGCTTGAAGGCGCCCGTCAGCGTTTCGCCGAGGCCGGGCAAACGGCAACATTCATTCAGGCGCCGTGGCAGGACCTGCTCGGCCAGCTCCACGAACCCTACGATCTGGTGCTGTGCCACGCCGTGCTTGAATGGCTGGCCGAACCCCACGCGATCCTGCCGGTGCTGCATCAACTGACCAAGGCCGACGGCTGGCTGTCCCTGGCCTTCTATAACCGCGACGCGCTGATTTATCGCAACTTGCTCAAGGGCCATTTCCGCAAGATGCGCAAGAACGATATGGCCGGCGAGAAGCAGAGCCTGACCCCGCAACAACCCCTGGATCCACGGGAATTGGCGGCGCAACTTGAAGGCTTGTGGCAGGTCGAAACCCAGAGTGGAGTGCGGGTTTTTCACGATTACATGCCCGTGGAATTCCAGGCTCGCGCCGAGTTGCTGGATTTGCTGGAAATGGAACTGGCGCACCGCCGTCACCCAAGCTTTGCCGGGCTTGGGCGTTACTTGCACTGGATCTGCCGGCCGGTCTGATCGGAGCGCGAAATGAAAAGTCGTTCAGGGTTGTTGGTGATCTGCCTGGGTCTGGCTGCCTGCCAGGGCAGCAACCCGTATGTGGCGTCCTCCAACCCCATCCCACCGGCACCGCCGCAGGCGGCCAACACCTTCGACCGCAGCGCTTACCCGGTACCACCGCGAGACTACGGACGCTACCGAAGCTGGGCCTGGCTCAACGGGCATCTGCCGCCGGGCACTGCGTGGGCGGACTCGGCGCAAGTCGCCGAAGCGGTCAGCAATGCCCTGGACCAACGGGGTTTGCGCCCGTTGCATGACAATCGCCCGGCAGATCTGTTTGTCAGCGCCGACCTGCGTCTGGAAACCCGCTTGCGCCAGGTCCGGGACGACTACGGCTATTACGGCGGTTACGGTGGCTACAACCGCTATGGCTATGGCCCGGGCTACGGCATGTACGGCAGCGTACCGATCGTGCGGACTTATGAGGAACAGGTCGTCGTGGTGCAGGTGGACATGTTCGATGCACAAAGCGGTCAACCGGTGTGGAGTTCCAGCGCTGAAACCAGCAGGCGGGGCACCCAGAGCCAGCAAGCGGATGCCATCCGGGAGGCTGTGGAAAAGGCGATGTCGGCGTATCCTCCTAGTTAACTTCTGCAGATAAGAAGCGTTTCACAGGTGCATGTCTTCAACCGGAGAACCATCATGTTCCGCCGTCTCGTTCTACTGGCAGCGGCCGCGCTGCTCAGTGCCTGTGCCGCCAACCAGGTCAACCATGACTTCGATGCCAGCCGCGACTTCGCCGCCTATCGCAGCTGGAGCTGGAAAGAACCCGCCCTGCAATATCGCCCCGATGATCCACGGATCAAGAGCGACCTGACCGAGCAACGGGTGCGCCAATCGGTGGCCGATCAACTGGATCAGCGCGGCCTGCGCCCTGCCGGAGGGAGTGGCAAGGGTGATTTGAATGTGCAGACTTATCTGATTGTCGAGGAGCGCCAGCAACAGGTGACCACCAACTATGGCGGTGGTTGGGGTAATCCGTGGTACGGCTACTGGGGCGCGCCGATGTACAACGAAACCCGCAACGTCAGTTATAAAGTGGCGACCATCCAGATCGACCTGCTCGACGGCAAGGACGGCAAACTGGTGTGGCGGGGCAGTGACGAACAGATCCTCAGCCGCACACCAAACCCCTCCGATCGCAGCAATGCAATACGCGAAACCGTCACCCGGATACTGGCCAACTACCCACCCAAGTAACCACCACAAACCCCTGTAGGAGCGAGCTTGCTCGCGAAGAACGCAAGGACGACGCGTGCTGCCTGAAGGTGCGCGTTATCGTTGACGTCCATCGCGAGCAAGCTCGCTCCTACAGGGTTTTTTTGTTGTCTGGGGTGGCGAGTTGCCAGCAGTGGCCTGAACCCTTGTCTACACTGCTTCACACCAACGGAGGTAGCGCTCGGCAGTGCGCCGGCAAAGGAGTGCGCGATGTCACCTCGCATGCAGTTTCGCGGTCCGGCCCGGCAGCGGGGGGCGATCGGTTTGATGGCGGTGGGAACCTTGGCACTGGCGCTGGGCTTCATGCTGCTGGTCATCGATTCCGGCAGGCTGTATCTGGAACAGCGCAAACTGCAACGGGTGGCGGACACTGCGGCGCTCGAAGCCGTGACCCGCGATGGCAACTGCCAGTCCGGGCAGAGTGCCGCCGTTTACGCCACTGAAAGTGCGGCGCGCAACGGATTTACCGTCAGTACGGACAACACGCTGACGGTCAGTTGCGGCACCTTGCAGACGGGTGCCGAAAACCTGCGAACCTTTGCCGTCGACCCAACCAAAACCGCTACCGTACAAGTGATCGTCACACGTCCCGTTGTCACCAGCTTGGCCGCAGGGATCGGTGCGTTGCTGTCCGGCGGACCGGTCAGTCTCACGACCCGTCTCAGTGCCACCGCGGTTGCCGCCGAGCCCAAGCAGACGTTGGCGCAACTGAGTATCCGCAGCACATTGCTGGGAGCCGACAGTGCAAGGTCGAACCTTCTGAACCCGCTGTTCTCGACGCTGTTGGGGGGCAATGTCAACCTGACCGTCGGCGGTTGGGACGGCTTGATCAAGACCGATATCAACCTGCTGAAATTCATGGATCAGCTCGCCATTGAGCTGGGCGTAGCGGCCGGCAACTACACCGCATTGCTGAACACCCAGGCCAGTGTGACCTCATTCATCAAGGCCACCGCCGAGGTGGTCAACCGCAGCGGCGCCACCGTTGAAGTCAAAGCGGCGTTGGCCAATCTACAGCTCGCGGCCACCAGCGCCTCGCCGATCAAACTGGGTGATTTACTGGCCTTGCAAACCGGCACGCAAGCCGCCGGGCTGGACGCCACGGTACAGCTGTTTCAATTGATTCAGGGCTTTGTCCAACTGGCGAACAAGAACAGCGCGGTGAACGCGGTGTTGCCGGTGAACGTGTTGGGATTGGCGGGCGTGACCACCCGCATCAAGGTCATTCAGCCGCCGCAGTTCTCGGCGGTCGGCAACCCGGCGCTGGCGAAACTCGCCCCGTTGGGGCCGAACAGAATTTACGTGCGCACCGCGCAGGTCCGTATTCTGGTCTCGGTTGACCTGTCGTTGATCAACAGCGTTCTGCAGTTGGTCAACACCTTGTTGACCCCTGTGGTCGGGCTGGTCAATACGTTGTTGGCACCCGGTTGCATCCTCGGCAACTGCACCCAGACCGATCTGAAAATACTGCCCAACGGACTGAACCTGGATCTCGGTCTTGAAGCCGGCACAGGCAGCAGCCATGTCACCGACTATTCCTGCGCCAGCCCGGCCAGCAAGAGCCTCACCGCCACCACCAACATTTCGGCCCTGCAAGTCAAAGTCGGTCAGATCGACGACGCGATCTGGCTCTCGTCCTCGCCGGCGCCAAGCCTGTCACCGCTGACGCTGGTCGATATCGGCTCGAAAACCTGCCACCTGTTGAACTGCGGCGCGCGCACCCCCTTCGGCGGTGGCGGCAGCCAAATCATGATCGACAGCCCGATTGCCGGCAAAAGCGAGCCCAACTACACCTTTGCCAATCCCCATGAGGTCAATGTGCCGCCGATCCCGACGCATCCAGTCACGCTGTCCGGAGTGGTCGGCAGTTTGAAGAGCACGCTGGGAGGGATCACGCTGATTCAACACACCCCGACCATCGGCAGTCTGTTGGGAGGCCTGCTGAGTACGTTGCTGTCGACACTGTCGGATGTTACTGCGCTGTTGATCACGGCCATCAGCGGGTTGCTCGCGCCATTGGTTGACCCGATCGTGGACAGCCTGTTGATGAACCTGGGGATCGACGTCAACAAGGTCGACGTCGGTTTCAACCTGACCTGTGGCGAGAAAGGCAAAGCCTATCTGGTGATCTGATCAAGCGGCACAACCGGCAACTCGATGCAGAACCGCGCGCCCTGGGTCGAGTTTCTGACGCTGAGTTTGCCGCCCATGTTCTCGACGATGCCATAACTGACCGACAGCCCCAGACCGGTGCCGACGCCCACTGGTTTAGTGGTGAAAAACGGTTCGAAAATCCGCTCCAGCAGCCGTGGGTCGATGCCGCCGCCATTGTCCTCGACCCACAGTCGCACCGACTGCGCATCCCGTTCGGCGTACAGCGAAATCCACGGTTTGAACGCCGGATCGTTTTCGCGCTTGCCCAGCAGTGCGTCCCGCGCATTGACCATCAGGTTGATCAGCACTTGTTCAAGCTGATCGACATGCCCACGCACCAGCACCTCGAAACCCGTTTCGCTGACGCGCAAATCCACCCCTTTACCGCGCATGCCTTCGGCCAGCAGCGAGAGCGTGCCTTCGATGGCCTGGGCCGGGTTGAACGGATGCTGCTCGATCTCCGAACGCCGGCCGAACACCCGCATGTGATCCACCACCCGCGCGGCGCGCTGCACCTGCGCATCGATGCGATTGAGTTTGTCGGTCAGGTAGTCGATCTGCGCATCGCCGTTGCCCAGGCGCTTGAGCACATTGACGATGGCCATGCGCATCACGTTCAGCGGCTGGTTGATTTCATGGGCCAGCCCCGTGGCCATTTCGCCGAGGGTGGCCATTTTCGCGCTTTGCGTGAGTTGCTGCTGGGAGCGACGGACTTCGGTGTTGTCGCGGCCCACGGCTTGAATTTCCAGCAACCGGCCTTGCTGATCGAACACCCCACGATCCGACCAGACCCACCAGGCGTGTTCCCGGCCGGGCAATTGCAGGTTGATTTCGGCGGTGCTGACCGGGAACTCGGGACTCAACTGGCTCAGGCGCTGAGTGAAGGCATCACGCTGCTCCGCGGACATCCAGCTGCCCAGATTCACCCCCGGCAACTGTTCCGGCGAGCACTCCAGATAGGTCGCCAATGGCTTGTTGCCGAACGTCAGGGTCAGGTCCGGGAGGTAGCGGCAGATCATTGCCGGCGAGTCCTCCACCAAAATCCGATAACGCTCCTCGCTTTGCTTGACCTGCTCGGTGGCCAGGGTCGCTTCGGTGACGTCCAGCCACAGGCCCACGGCCTCGACCGGCAGGCCCAGATCGTCGCGCAGCAACTTGGCTTCATCGAGCAACCAGTGGTAATCGCCACGATTGTCGCGCAGTCGATAACGGGCGCTCACCGATCCCTCGCGCAACAACTGGCGGGTGCGCTCGAAATAGCCGTTGCGGTCGTCGGGGTGAAGCCGTTCGACCAGCGCGGCACCGCTGCAATCGGCGAGTGTCCAGCCGAGCAGGGGTAGCAGGCTGTCGCTGAAGAAGGTCGGTTGCAACACACCTTCGACATAGCGCTGCACATAAATCACGGCGGGCGAACGGGCGATCAGATTGTCCAGCCGCGCATGGGCTGCCGCGGCCTGCTGTTCCTGATGCTTGATGTCGCTGATGTCGAGCATGAAGCCCACTACGCGCCTGTTCTTGCCAACGCCCAGTGCCTGGCCTTGCAGGCGATACCAACCGGGGGCCGAGTCAGCGTCGACATGATGCAGGCGCACGCATATCAGCAGTGGTGTGCCTTCGTCCTGCAAGGCTTGCAGACGACTGCGCAGCTCTTCGCGATCGGCCGGGTGTACTTGATCGAGCCAGTCGGCCAATGGCAAGGGTGTACTGGCCAGGTTCAGGGCGGCGGCCAGCGAGGGCGCCAATCGCACTTCGGCACGGTCGCCGAACACTTCCCACCACCCTGTGCCGAGTAACGCTTGCAGCGATTCAAGGCGCTCCAGTTGCAGGTGATGCCGATGCTCGCGCAAGCGCTCCAGCAAGGGGCTGGCGAGCGCGGCGGCGAATTGCAGCCAGTCGCGATCGCCGACGTCGGGTGCCCGTTGCTGCGCCGAATAGCAACCACAGAGCAGCCAGGCCGCCACACCTTGCGCATCGTGATAAGGCACGACGAAACCCTCGGTGTTGCCGAAGGTACGTTGCAGGCGCGGGTGTTCCATCAGTTTGAGATGCTGAGGGGCGGAGCCGTTCAGGCTGTCGAGGCCGGTGCCCAGGCGCTGACCGTTTTGCCACAGTTGGGGCGCGTCGAACGCCGCGTAGTGCTGGTGAATCTGCCAACCTTGTTCCTGCTCGTCGAGCAACGCCAGGGCGATGCACGGGATGTGAAAGCGCTGGGCCAGGGCTTGCAGTTGTTCGCTCAACACATCGGGCAGGCGCGTCAGGCTGCACAGGCGCAATTGCTCGCCGATGTGCACCGCCAGCAACTGGCATTGCTCGCGCAGACGCGACTGCCGGCGTTCGAGCAACAGGTCACCGATGTCCAGCAGCTGCAGCAGCCAGGCATCGGCCAATGGCTGGACCCAACCACGCAGATGCAGGGGTTGGCCGCTCAGACCGTAAAAGTCCAGGTCAAGCAACTGCCCCTGCCAATCTGCGGGTGTGCCCTCGATGGCGAGGCTGCTGTGAGGTAACAGGAAATCGAGCAGATGCGGTGCTTGCGCGCCGGGTATCTGTTGCGCCAGCAGATGCCTGATTGGGCCGGTCAGGTGCAGCACCCGACCTTCGGCATTCAGATGCATCTGCAGGCCGACACTGAGCAGGCTCGGCGGCTGCAAGGTGTCCTGAGGCGGCGAGGGGTGGCGGTTGAGCAGACGCCCGAAGAGTTTGTCGCCGGCACTCAAAATTGCAGGCTCGAACTGGCGGTGAGCGTCGGCGGCAAGCTCGGCACCGGACCGATCCCCGGCAGGTTCAGGAAGGGAATGACCGCACTCAATTTGTTGGTGGGGTAATTGATGCTGACCTTCAGCACGCCGGCGGTGAGGGTGGTGGCCGTGTCGGTGTCGACATTGAAATTCAGCCCGGCGGGAATCCACGCCAACTGCCGGGTCAATTCGTCCTTGACTACGGTTTTCAACGCGGTTTCGTAACCGGGCGTGTTCGGGTCCAACGCCACGCTACGGCGCACGGCTTCAGCGGTGGACTGGTTGAACGATTGCATCAGCAACAGCGGCAGGCTGTAGGTGACGATCGCGTAGAACACGGCGAAAAAAATGACGAACACCAAGGCAAATTCAATCGCGGCGGCGCCTTTTTGCTTACGGGGGAGGTTGATTTTCATGAGTGCGTCTACCCTGACCATCACTACGTAATGTCAGCATAGAATCATTCAGCCAAAAGGGACGGTTTTTAAGGGATGCAGAGTGTAGTCCTGTTGATCTGGCTGACGCTTTGCGCAGCCCAGGATGCTCGGGAACGCCACATCGCCAATGGCCTGACCTTGGGTGTCGGCGCGCTGGCATTGGCCTGGCTGCTGTGGAGCGGCACCACCTGGCTGGGGGCGACGGCAGAGCAGGGCGGCTGGGCTGCGTTGCTGGCGCTGGCCTTCACCTTGCCCGGCTATGCGCTGGGTCGGCTGGGTGCCGGGGATGTGAAACTCATGACAGCCTTGGGGCTGGCGACCGACGGTCGGCATGTACTCGGCGTGTTCATCGGTGCCGGATTGGCCAGTGTGTGCTGGTTGCTGCTGGCGCCAAGCGTCTGGCGTCTGATCGGTCAATGGCTTAGAGAACGCCTGCGATACCTGGAGCCTGGACTGTCAAAAAAACAACCCTTTGCGCCCTTTCTGTTGGTGGGGTTGTTGCTGACGTTTGTCTGGTTCGGCTAGTTGTACAGAGTCGGGAGTGCGGCTACTTTCATACAGTAGTTGTACAGCTTCTGGCTGTGAGTACAGGAACGGTCAGCGTTTGACCAGGCAGGGAGTTGCACGTGAACAAGCGTACCTCGGCAGTAAAAGTCCTTGTGGTCGACGACCAGCCATTGATCGTTGAAGAGCTCTGCGAATTTCTCGAGAACAGCGGTTACCGTTGTGTGCCCTGCCAGTCCAGCCATCAGGCCATCGAACGTTTCAATGAAGACATCGACATCGGCCTGGTGCTCTGCGATCTGCACATGCCTGGCCTGGACGGGATTCAACTGGTCCAGGAGCTGCAACGCCTGTCCGGCAAACACCGCGCGTTCGAAGCGATCATGCTCACCGGGCGCGCGGACAAGCAGGATGTGATCAAGGCCTTGCGCGCCGGGGTGGCCGATTACTACCAGAAGCCGATTGATCTGGGCGAGTTGCTCGAAGGCCTGCAGCGTCAGGAAGTGGCCGTGCACGAGCGGCACAAGACGTTGCAACTGGGGCACCTGAATCAGAAGCTGCAATACCTGTCCGAGTCGATCGATGACCTGTATCAGGACCTGGACAAGGTTCGGCGAGCGCCCTATCCGTCGGCGTCGGCGTCGGCGTCGGCGTCGGCGTCGGCGGATGAGGGTGAGAGCGATGTCAGCGACGTGGATCGGCGGGAGATTCCGGCGATTTTCAATCAGCTGTCACCGCGGCAGCTGGAGGTGGCGCGGTTGGTGGGCAAGGGGCAGACCAATTATCAGATTGCCTGTGAGTTGGGGATTACCGAGAACACGGTGAAGTTGTATGTGTCGCAGGTGTTGAGGTTGACGCATATGCATAATCGGACGCAGTTGGCGTTGGCGCTATCGCCCAGTAACCCAGGATTGCGGCACAGAGTCACTGCTCACTAAGTTCGCGTTGTTTCCGTAGGAGCGAGGCTTGCCCGCGAAGGCTATGTGTCAGGCGACCGGTTTTTTGGAGGGTGTACATATCCATTGCTGCGGTAACGGCCACTTATGGTTTCGCCCTTACGGCGAGTCCCTTTTGTCAAACGACACAAAAGGAACCAAAAGGTCTCGCCCCGGCGTCCGGCCCCTCGCCAAGGCTCGGGGTTCCTTCGCTCCGGCATCCATCCGGGGGCATTGCCCTCCGGTTGGCTTCGCTGCACCTACATGCAATGTGTTCGACTGCGTCGAACGGCGCTGCGCGCCAATCCCCGGATGAACACCTCCACTCAGCCTGCCGAAGGGGCGGGTGGATCAAAATCAAAAGCTTAAGGCGAGCTAACGCTCGGCCTGATGAGTGGTGAAAAGCGGGTGTACACCAGTTTGCTTTTGCTTTTGCCTTTGTAGGAGCAAGGCTTGCCCGCGAAGGCGGCCTGACAGCCAACCAATCCCTCACAGATATACCCAATCCAACTGTGGGAGCGAGCCTGCTCGCGAAGGCGGCCTGACGGACAACGATGTTTAACGACCGATAAAAACCCCAGAACCTTCCCACACGTTTTTCAGGTTGTCCGTCGGAAGCGCCATCTCTAGCCTTTGTCTGTCGCTGCAAAAAAACAGTGATCGGGCTGTGGCGGCCTGTTCAATCTACTTGGTGCATAATCCACACCTTCCAAATCCTGGCGCTTCGGTGCTTGTCGTTTGGAGTAATGGTGGCTGTGCGCGGGATACCTTCGGGTATGCCGGGTTTCCAAGTAGCTCGGTCCGCGACCCCGCGTACAGCTGCCACCCTTGATCGCTGTCGCGGCGAACAGTGGCAGCTCCATCTGATACTTGGAGTTTCACCATGATCAAACCAACCCCAAATCCGCCCGAAACCGACCCCGTTTCCCCCTACCAATCCCCCAACTCAAAAAAGCTACACGAAGCCGCCGACCGCGCCCTCGATCACTACTTCAACCCACACAAAGAGCCCGTCGTGCGCAAACCCAGCACGATGTTTGTCATCTCTCCCGATATCGATACCGAAACCCTGCTGGCCCACGCCTGTGAATCGCTGGCTTCAGCCAGTGTCATGGCCAGTGATTTCGCGACGTTTCTGGAAGGCTCGCAGCGCAGTACTTTGCTGGGGATTGCGCAGGTGATCATGCTGGGTGAGTTGGCGGTGAATCGGGCGCTGGATAATCTCGATCCGCAAGATTAATCACTGAACCCTTGTGGCGAGGGAGCTTGCTCCCGTTCGGGTGCGCAGCACCCGCAAAACCGGCTTAGTGGTGTGCCAGTAAACATTCGTTTATCGGGTTTGGGGCCGCTTCGCGGCCCAGCGGGAGCAAGCTCCCTCGCCACAGGGTATCAGGAGCAGAAGTTAAGCCTATTCCCCCGACCCACTGTCCACCTTGCCCCCTTCATACTGGTCAAAGTACTCCGGAATCTCATGCTGATAACTCTTCAGCCAGCGCTGCATCGCCAATTCGCGCTCGGTCGCGGTGGCGGTCTGGCGTTTTGTTGAGGCAGCGGCGTTGCTGTTTTGCAATTGCAGCCAGCCTTCGGTTTCCTGTTGTTGTGGCGAGGCAGGGCCGGGGTCGATGGCGTGGGTGTAGAGGGGCAGGGCCAGCAGGCCGAGGCAGCAGAGGGTGGTCGGTTTCATTCTGTGTACTCCCTACTGAAGCGCCGGGTTGGCGACGGCGGCGACTTGCGCGGCAACGCTTGGACCTGACTTGGCGGGCGTCTTGAGTTTTTCGGCGCGGGCCTGGGCTTCGGTGACCTGGGCCGGGCTCAAGCCCAGGCGGCTGACCAGTTCGGCGGCGCGGTTCCAGTCGTCCTGGTAGATCAGCAGGGTCACCAGGTTGACCGCCGCCAGTTGATCGCTCTGCTTGAGCTCCATGGCGGTGAGGAATTCGAATCGGGCGTCTTCGACGCGCAGTTGATTGAGGTAGACCACGCCCAGGTCGTTGCGGATTTTTTCGTCGGTGGGCGCAAGGCGTGCGGCCCGTTGCAGGTGGGACTGGGCCAGGCCGTTGTCACCGTGGGCGGTGGCGAGTTGGCCCAGACCGTGTTCAGCTTCAGCGGCCAGGCAGCCGCCGAGCAGGCTGCGGTACAGCGGCTCGGCTTCGCTGCGGCCCAGCAACCGATACACCTTGGCCTTGCGCAAGCGCACGTCGGCCAGGTTGTCCGGCAGGCTTTGCAGGTTGGCCAGGCTGGCGTGCAGTTTGCCGTCGTTGGCCATGTCATTGGCGAGGTTCAGCGACAACTGTTGTTCGGAGCTTAATTTACCGCAACTGGCGGAGTCGGTCAGGGCGGCCCAGGGTGTTGGGCCGTTGCTCGCACAGCCACCCAGCAACAGCAGACTCAAACCGGCAATCATTGCTTTCATCGGGTTCCCTCTAGGAAGCAAAGGCTCGAGCCAGGGCGGTGAAGCCCGGGCCGGCCAGTACGATCAATAACGCCGGGAAGAGAAACAGCATCATCACGACGGACATTTTGGCGGACATCTTGGAGATGTATTCCTGCAGGCGCGTCAGGCGCCGGTCATCAAGCAACAGCTTGAGCGCCAACAGGGATTTCATTGCGCCGCCGCCCTGATGGATCAACTGCTGGAGGATCACGCAGGTGTCGGTAAATTCATCCACCGCCATCAAACGACTGGCCTTGTTCAGTTCTTCGCCCAGTTCCAGCCCGGAATCGACCCGGGCCAGTACCAGCTGCAATTCATGGGTCAGGATCGGCAGCAATTGCTTGCCGTCATGGCTCAAGACGCGCAGCGACTGCTCCACGGCCATGCCCGACTCGAACAGGATGCGCAGCAGCGGGATGAAGGTGGAAATCTCGATCGCCAGTTTCTTTTGTCGATGGTGCGCCGCTGCCGCCAACAGGCGTTTGGGCAAGAGATAACCGATGCCGGTGGCGAACGCCGGGGCGACCCACGGGTTGCTCACCTGCGGGAACAACAGGGTCTGGATCAGCACACTCAGGACCAGCGCCAACAAGGGAACACCGACCTGACAGGCCGCGAACAAGGCGCGTTTGCGCGCGGTGCGCCAGCCCAGGCAGTTGAGTAGCGTTCGGGTTTCGTTATCCAGATTGACCGACTGCTGACCGACCCGACTGGTACCCAATGCATGTAGCCACTGACTGAAACGGTGCTCGCTCGGCAGGTTTCCATCCAGGCGTTGCACCACCTGGCGTGCGCGTCGACGCCATTGGAGCACGACACTGAGCAGCAGCAGTGATGCAATCAGAAACAGCAGCGAGCTCAGCAGCATGGACAGGTTCATAGGCTACGCAACATGCGCCACAGCGCCAGACAGCCGAACACCTGCAATGCGGCCGCGCTGACCAGCATCATCTGCCCCGAAGCGTCGTTCCACATGGTCAGCAGGTATTTGGGATTGGAGACCAGGAAGTAACCGGCGACGGTGACCGGCAAGAGTGCCAGGACCAGTGCCGTGACCCTTGTTTCACCGGTCATGGCACTCAGCTGGCGAGCGGCCTGTTCGCGTTCGCGGATCATCTTGATCAGGTTTTCCAGCAGTTCACTGGCATTGCCGCCGTAGCGATGGTTGACCTTCAAGCCGAGGGCGAACAGGCGCAGTTCGTCTTTGTCGTAGAGCTCGGCGAAATCCGAGGTGGCCTCCGGCAGACTGATGCCCAACTGCACATTGCGCTGGACCCGACCCATCGCGTTTCTCAGCGGGTCTTCGGCAGTATTGATGGCGCCGAGCACGGCATCGGCCAGGGTTCGGCCGGACTTGAGGCTGCGCACTGTGTGATCGAGCAGCGGTGGCAATTGTTCGATCATGCGCTTGAGCCGGCGTTGGTAACGCCACTGCACATACAGGCGCAGAAGCACGGGCGGCAGCAGCAACAGGACCAGCAGACCCAACCAGCCGCCCGCCAACAGACCGACCAACCCGCCCAAGCCCCACAGCGTCAGCCATAACCCCAGCCGTTCCGTGGGCCGCCCCAGGCCCGCGCGCAAAAAAGCGCGCTCCAGCGCCACCCACGAGGTTTTCTGTACCACGCGCTCCGGTTGCCCTTGGGTCAGGCGCTCCAGTGCGCGTTCGGCGCCCGGTTGGCGCAAGCCACGCTGAAGCAAGCGCACCGACAGGCCGAGCAGGGCCAGGCAAACGAGGGTGAGCAGCAACGGTTTGAGCATGCCGTGGCCTTCAGTACGCCGAGGAAGAGAGCGCCGACTCGCGACGCAGTTTGTCGCCGGCGGGGTTGACCGCCTCGCGCATGAAGCCGAAGCCGCTGCGCCGGTCGAGGCGGAACAGGGTATTGGTGACATACACGTCTTCACGGATGCCGACCACCTCCACCACTTCGCTGACGCAACGGCGGCCATCGGGCATGCGCGTCAACTGGATCACCACGTCCAGTGCCGCGCAAATCATCTGGCGCAAGGTCCGTTCGGCGATGCTGCGACCGGTCAGGCCGACCAGGGTTTCCAGGCGCAGCAAGGCATCCTGGGCGTTGTTGGCGTGCACGGTACTCATGGAACCGTCGTGGCCGGTGTTCATCGCGGTGAGCACGTCGAGCACTTCAACGCCGCGAATCTCGCCGAGGATGATCCGGTCCGGACGCATGCGCAGGGCGTTGCGAATCAGGTCGCTGGCCTTCACCTCGCCGTGGCCTTCGGCGTTCGGCGGGCGGGTTTCCAGGCGGACGACATGCGGGTGGCCGAGTTGCAGTTCGGCGACGTCTTCGATGGTCACGAGTCGTTCGTGGGGGTTGATCAACTGGCTGAGAATGTTCAGCAGCGTGGTCTTGCCGGTGCCGGTGCCACCGCTGATCAGGATGTTGCAGCGCTTGCCCACGGCTTCCTGCAGGAATTCGTAGATCGCCTGGTCGATGGTTTGCATGGCCATCAGGTCGGTGCTCTTGAGCATGTCCTGGCGGAATTTCCGGATCGACAGGCACGGGCCGTCGAGGGCAATCGGTGGAATGATCGCGTTGACCCGACTGCCGTCCGGCAGGCGCGCATCGACCATTGGCGATGACTCGTCCAGTCTCCGGCCCATTGGCGCGAGAATGCGCTGGATGACCCGCTCGACGTGATGCGCATCGATGAAACGCAAGTCACTTTGATGCAGGACGCCGTCGCGCTCGATGAACACCCGGTGCGGGCCGTTGACCAGAATCTCGGTCACCGCCGGGTCGCGCAGCAGCACTTCCAGCGGGCCGAAACCGGTCAGCTCGTCGACGATCTCTTCGGCCAGGCGCTCCATTTCATAGCGGGAAATCGCCAGGTGCAGCCGCGCGATGTACTCGGCCACTTTGTCGATGACGAACTGCGACAGCACCTGCCGCGAACCTTCCAGCAGGTTTTTGCCGGACTCTTCGATGGCGTCGATGATGTAGCGGTGCAGTACCAGTTTGAGGCCTTCGTGGTCGGTATTGCCGGCCACCCCGCGCGAAGGCGCGCCGAACAGTTTTTCAGCGCTCATTGCACACCTCTCAAGCGACTGAACCAGGACTTGGGTTTGGCCAGGCTTTCGGAGCGCTTGGCCAGGCGTTCGCCGAGGGTGCGCAGGCTCTGGGTGAGCACTTCCCGTGGCGCCAGTTCGAACAGGGTCACGCCCTGATTCTTGGCATTGAGGCGCACCTCCGGGCTGTAGGCGAGGGTGGCGATGATCTCCATGCCGAAGCTTTTGCCCAGCGCATCGGAATCCGGCGCGACGCTGCGCAAGTAGCGGTCCACCAGCAGCCTGGCGTGATCGAGCTTCATGCCTTTTTCGCGCCACAGGTTGAGCACCGCGAGGTTGCGACGGCAGTCGATCACGTTCTGGTCGGTGTACCACAACAGCTTGTCGCAGTGGCTGACGAAGGTGCGCAAGGCTTCGCTGTCCGGTTGACCCGTGACGTTCACCACGATGTGCTGGAAGTGTTGGCGCAGGGCGCTGAGCAGCATGTACAACTCGGCGGCGCTGGTGTGCTCCAGCGATTCATCGTTGCTGGCGTAGGCGAGGATGCGCAGCCCCACTTCACAGCGGGTGAAGGCGCTGTCGATCATTGTGGCGTCGAGGCGGCGCACGTGGCGCAAGGCATCGCCGAAATGGAACGAGCTCTCCAGGCCGAGCAACGCCAGGCTGTCGCCCCGTGGCAGCCCCAGATCGAGCAGCAGGGTTTGCTGGCCGCTCTTCTGCACCACCTGCGCCATGTGGTTGGCGAGCAGCGCACCATCGGCGTTGCTCTGCACCCCGTACAGCACGGTCAGGCCGCCGAGCTGGGTGTTCGGCGCCACGGGCGGCAGGCGTTTGCTCAGGCGTCGCACCAGTCCGGCGACTTCGCTGGAACGCGAGCCATAGGCGACGAAGTCCCGCGCTCCGGCGCGCATCGCGTTCAGCACAAGCTGGTTGTCCATGCCGTCGCCCAACGCGACGATGGCCAGCATCGGTTTGGCTTCCAGCGCGCCTTCGATCAGCGCGCTCTGGGCCACCAGGTGATCACGGTCAAGGCCGACAAACACCAGGCTGGCGAACGTTACGTCGACCAACGCCAGCAGTTCGTCGAGGCTGCCGCCACCAGCGCTGACCACCTGGCCCAATGGGGCGAGGGCGCCTTGCAACCATTCGAGGTCAGTGCTGTTGCGCGTGATCGCGAGAAAGGTTTGATTCAGGTTCTGGCTCATTGCGATAACCCGCTGCGTTTGTCGAAGTCGCCGTTTTCGAGGAAATACAGGCGATACCAGTTGGGGTCGTAATTGCGCAGTTTTTCACCGGGCAACGACGGCAACTGGGCATTAGCGGCCAATGGCTGCACCAGGTGCGGCGTGACAATCATCAGCAGTTCGCGTTCTTCACGGTTGATCGAGGAACTGCGGAAAAACGCACCGAGAATCGGAATGTCGCCCAGGCCCGGAAACTTGTTCACCTGCGACGTGTTTTGCGTGCTGATCAAACCGCTGATGACGAAACTTTCGCCATCGGCCAGGGAGATGCTGGTGTCGGTGCGGCGAATGGTAAACGCCGGGACCGTGGTGCCGCCGATCGTCACGGCGTTGTTGTAGTCCAGTTCGCTGACCTCGGGTGCGACCTTGATCGCGATGCGGTCGTTGCTGACGACCGTTGGCGTGAGCGTCAGGCGGATGCCGAACTCCTTGTATTCGATGGAGTAGCTGTTGCTGTTGGCGCTGGGGATCGGGATCGGGATTTCACCGCCGGCCAGGAAACTGGCGCTCTGTCCGCTGAGTGCGACCAGGCTTGGTCGGGCCAGTGTGTAGGCGAAGCCACTGCCCTCCATGGCGTTGATGATCGCCAGGAAATTACCGCCGCCGGCGACGATGTTGTACATGTCGTTGGCCAACGGAATGCTGGGCACGGCAATGCGCGGATCGAGGTTGCGCAATGGGAACACGCGCGGTGTCACGGCCGTGTTGGGAACCGTGCCGGGGGAGCCGAACAGGAAGTTAGAGTTTTTGCCGTAGATCGAGGTGCTGGCTTCCTTGAGTTTGGTACGGCTGACTTCGACGAAACGGATGTCGGTCTGCACCTGCGACGGCAGCACCGGGTCATCGGACGGTAGGCGCGCGGCGCTGGTCATGGCGGCGGTGGCGCGGCCCTGGACGAACACCATGCTCTGACGCGGCGCGCTGGCGCAGGACGTCCAGACCATCAGGCTGGTGGCGCCGGTGGCCATGCCGGTGAGCAGGAAGGCCTGATTGCCATTGACCCGCACGTCGGCGATTTTCGGATCACCTACGGCTATCCGGGTAATCGGCACGGGCGACTGCACTTCCTGTTGCTGACCTTCGCCGACTTCCAGCACGGCCGGCATCGGCCCCAGCGCCCCGCAATTGCCGGTTGCCGCCACGGCCGCCGTCACCGGCACGCCGCTCAGCAAGGTGGCCCAGATCAAGCCGTTGAACAACGGCATAAAACGTCTGCGCATTAAAAAGGCGTCCTTGCTCGATTCAGGGGGTCTGTTGAGTGATTTCATTGCCGCGGATGACTTCCACACCCGCCTTGCGCGCCGGTGCGGAGGCACCCATGGCCACGACAGTCTTGGGCGGCGCCGTCATGGCCAGTTGATTGAACTGGATCAATTCGCGGTCGGCGTTGGCGAGGTTGGTCGGGGAGTCGCTTTCACCGGCCCAGTAGCGTGAAAGGCGTTTTTCATCCGCGCTGCGCACAGCCAGGCGCAACACCCCGGCTTGCGCCGCGAGCATCAGGCGGCTCAGCAGTTGTTCGGGCACGGCGAGCAGTACGGTGCGGGCGCTGGCGCGTTGTTCCTGGCGGGTTTTTTCATCGTTGCCATGAACCGGGCTGGGGGGCTGGCCATCGTTGGTCAGGCCCATTTGTTCGCCCACCCCAAGTACGCGCAATGCCGGGACTACGAGCTGGGCCGAGGGCTGGATGTTGTTGGTGTCCATGCGCAAAAACAGCAGCACATCGACGTAATCCCCCGGCGTCAGTTGACCGCCAGCGTTGATCACTTCATCCACGGCGACCGCGAGGGCGCGCTCATCGGGACGAATCATTCGCGCCAGCTTGCTGCCGGCTTCGAAGCTGTCGTCGCTGAGCCAGCTGCCGGCGCTGAGGGCGCGCCAGGGAGCACGGCCTATGGCTTGATCGAGACGGGTCAGGCTGCCGGCGGGGACGGTACGGAGTTTTTCCAGGGCCACGTCAGCGGCGGTGATGGGCTCAAATGGCGCGATGTCTCGCTGTAGGACCACCACCGGTTGCCGGGTGGTGTCTTCTTGTGGCACCGGTGCCTGAGTGATGGATGACGGTGCAGTGCCCGCCGTTTGCGCAACAGGGACCGCGGCCGGTTGACGGCTCAGCGTAAGGCCCCAGTAACCGGCAATGACAGCGCCCACCAACGACAATCCGGCAAGGCCCAGAGTGATACGGCTGTTCATGACGGCTCTCCCTTTCCTGCTGCTTAAAGACCTCGCGTTATCCAGCGAGACAACTTCGCAATCAGGCAGCTATGAACATGAAACTATTTCGCTATTTGACCGTAGCGCAGGTAGAGCAAAACGCCATTACCGAACTGAAAAAATCTAACGAAAGTAACGAATTAAGGTGAATTGAACGGGTTTTTGACGTCAACGAAACGACTAATACTTTTGTATTAATGCGTTGTTACAGTTGTTGACCGGGGGAATGCCGACAATGCTGGTGCTGGCATAGGGGAACCATGTTGCGCTCATGCAACACCCGGGTGTTTCAGGAGATAAGTCATGTCTTTTTCCAAACTTGTTCAGAAGGTCAAATCGGAAATCGCTTTTTACAAGGGGCTTGCCAAAGATACCGAGGGAGCTTCGGGTATTGAGTATGCGATTGTGGCCGCTATGGTGGCGGTGGTAATTGCCGGGCTTAGTACTGGAATGGGGACGTCGATCACGACGCTCTTTGGAACAATTTCGACTGCGTTGATTCCTAAGCCGTAATTAAGGTGCCAGTGATTTGTTAATGCTAAAAGCGGGTTCTTATGTCAGCGCTTAGTCCATTACAGGTGTTGCCCATGAACTCTCCAGCACTTTCGCGGCAACAACTTCTTCTGGTCGACGACGAAGAAGATGCATTGCTTGAGTTGGCGGAGTTGCTGGAGGGTGAGGGCTTTGATTGTTTTACCGCGACGTCGGTCAAGTTGGCGTTGAATCACCTGACGCGTCATCCGGACATTGCCTTGGTGATCACCGACCTGCGCATGCCTGAGGAAAGCGGCATGTCGTTGATCAAGCGCCTGCGCGAGCACACCTCGCGCCAGCATCTGCCGGTGATTGTGATGTCCGGGCATGCGGATATGGACGATGTCAGTGACATGTTGCGCTTGCAGGTGCTGGATCTGTTTCGCAAGCCGATCTATCACGTGCGGTTGCTGGAAACGTTGAACAACCTGTTTCCACAACCTGTAGGAGCGAAGCTTGCTGGCGAAGGCCGTGAACGATAACGCATGAATTCAGGCGCCCCGCGGTGTTCTCGGGTTTTTCGCGAGCAGGCTCGCTCCCACATTTGATCGTTGTCGAACACCCATTCTGTGT
>NZ_JBSVWS010000118.1:0-19220 GCF_054071155.1 Pseudomonas sp. SDO5532_S415
ACACTGTGCCTTCGCGAGCAGGCTCGCTCCCACAGGGAACTACCCATAACAACAATAAAAGCGTCATACAGAGGCTGACTCAAATGGCCGCACCTGCCCCCGCGTTATCCCACGACGCCATCATCCAGGACTCCTGGAAACGTTGCCGCGCGTTCGGCCTCAACCATCAAAGCACCCCGGCATTCGATCAGTTGCCCGCCGAAGGCATCGCGCAGTTGCTGGAAAGCCAGCATTCATTGGTGCAGACCACCCATCAGGAAGTGCTGCCGTATTACGAGAACATCCTGAGCAACTCCAACTGCCTGATCATGCTCGCCGACAATCAGGGGCAGGTGCTGACGTCCTGGGGCACCCAGCGCTTTATCGAGCCGAGCCTGACCCGTGGCTTCAGCGCCGGCGCCAGCTGGATGGAGCGTTGCAGCGGGACCAACGCCATCGGCACCGCACTGGCCTGCGAGCAGGCGGTGCACATCGAACACGATGAACACTTTCTCAAAGCCAACCGTTTCATGACCGGCTCGGCCGCGCCGATTTTCGACGCCGAGCGCAAGGTCATCGCGGTGCTGGACGTATCCAGCGACAGCTACCTGCCGCCGTCCCACACCCTGGGCATGGTCAAGATGATGAGTCAGACCGTGGAAAACCGGTTGATCCTCAACCTGTTCCACGGCCAGCATTTCCAGCTGACCTTCAACACCGGCCTGAACAACCTCGACAGTCAATGGGCCGGGTTGCTGATCTTCGACGAGAGTGGCCAGGTGCTGTCCGCCAACCGTCGGGCCGACAATCTGCTGGGTGTGCGTTTGTCGCGGGTCAGTGTCGAGAGCCTGTTCAAGGTTTCGTTGCTGGAACTGCTGAATCAACCCGAAGGCCTGCCCTTCTCGCTCCAGGCCTCCGGGCGCAATCGCTTCCAGTGCCTGCTGAAGCGGCCGAAGCAGGCACCGATCCAGGCTCGGGTATTCAGTGAGCCCACCGTCACCGCACCGGCCGCCATCAGCCTCAACACCCTGCACTTCGGCGACAGCCGCGTGGAGAAAGCCGTGCGCCAAGCCGAGCGCCTGCTGGAAAAAGACATTCCGCTGTTGATCCACGGTGAAACCGGCGTCGGCAAGGAAGTCTTCGTCAAGGCGTTGCATCAGGCCAGTTCCCGCAGCAAACAGCCGTTCATTGCCGTGAACTGTGCGGCGATCCCCGCCGAACTGGTGGAATCCGAGCTGTTCGGCTACGAAAAAGGCGCGTTCACCGGCGCCAACCAGAAAGGCAGCATCGGCCTGATCCGCAAGGCGGACAAAGGCACCCTGTTCCTCGACGAAATCGGCGACATGCCACTGCCGACCCAAGCCCGGTTATTGCGCGTATTGCAGGAACGTTGCGTGCAACCGGTGGGCAGCAGTGAATTGTTCCCGGTGGACATTCGCATCATTTCGGCCACCAACCGTTCGTTGCGCGAACAGGTACAGTTAGGGCGCTTCCGCGAGGATCTGTATTACCGCATTGGCGGCCTGACCCTGGAATTACCGCCGCTACGCGAGCGCAGCGACAAACAGGCACTGTTCAAGCGTTTGTGGGAGCAACACCGCGACCCAAGCCAGTGGGCCGGTTTAAGCCGTGAGGTATTGGAGTTGTTCGATCGTCATCCTTGGCCGGGGAATTTGCGCCAGGTCAGCAGCGTGATGCAGGTCGCCCTGGCCATGGCCGAGGAACAACCGGTGCGGCTGGAGCATTTGCCGGATGATTTCTTTGTCGATCTGGAGATGGAACCGGTGGAGACGCCGGAGTCGCTGGTGGTGGATCTTGATGATGCCGAGGCGTTGAATCGGCAGTTGCAGGCAGTTGGAGGGAACATATCCCATCTGGCGCGGCGGCTCGGGGTTAGCCGCAATACCCTTTACAAACGGTTGCGCCAGGCGGAGTAGCGAGCGAGCCGCACTGGCAGTGTTTGGTTTTAAACCTTCGCGAGCAGGCTCGCTCCCACTGGGGATCTGCCTCGCGCACAAAACTCAAACATCACAAAGATCCAATGTGGGAGCGAGCCTGCTCGCGAAGACGTCAGCCTTGGCACTACAGTCCGAGCGCCCTACCGATAAACAAAAACCCGCACAAGGCGGGTTTTGTTTTACAGCCGGTGCAGCAATCAGTCAGCCAGACGCCAGGTCGTGCCGCCCTTGCCGTCTTCCAGCACCACGCCCATGGCGGTGAGCTGGTCGCGGATGCGGTCGGATTCGGCCCAGTCTTTAGCGGCACGGGCCGCCAGGCGCGCAGCGATCAACGCCTCGACTTCGGCTGCATCCACCCGCCCTTCGGCGCCGGCCTGCAGGAAGTCATCGGCTTCGAGCTGCAACACGCCCAGCACGCTGGCCAATTCCTTCAAGCGCGCCGCCAGACCGGCTGCCGCATTGAGATCGCTCTCACGCAGGCGGTTGATCTCACGCACCATCTCGAACAGCACCGCGCAGGCTTCCGGCGTGCCGAAGTCGTCGTTCATCACCTGGGTGAAACGCTCGACGAACGCTTCGCCGCCCGCCGGCGCCACGCTCGGCAGGCCTTTCAACGCGTGGTAGAAACGCTCCAGGGCGCCTTTGGCATCCTTGAGGTTGTCTTCCGAGTAGTTGATGGCGCTGCGGTAGTGACTCGACACCAGCAGGTAACGCACAACTTCCGGGTGGTACTTGTCGAGCACGTCGCGGATGGTGAAGAAGTTGTTCAAGGACTTGGACATCTTCTCGCCATTGATCCGGATCATGCCGCAATGCATCCACGCATTGGCGTAGGTCTTGCCGGTGGCCGCTTCGCTCTGGGCGATTTCGTTTTCGTGGTGCGGGAACTCCAGGTCGCTGCCGCCGCCATGAATGTCGAACGTCTCGCCAAGGCAGCAGGTCGACATCACCGAGCACTCGATGTGCCAGCCCGGACGTCCGGCGCCCCACGGCGATTCCCAGCTCGGCTCGCCCGGTTTGGCGGCTTTCCACAGCACGAAGTCCAGCGGGTCCTGTTTCGACTCGTCGACTTCGATGCGCGCGCCGATGCGCAGGTCTTCGATCTTCTTGCGCGACAGCTTGCCGTAGCCCATGAACTTGCCGACGCGGTAGTACACGTCGCCGTTGCCCGGGGCGTAGGCGTAACCCTTGTCGATCAGGGTCTGGATCATCGCGTGCATGCCGGGGATGTGATCCGTGGCACGCGGCTCCATGTCCGGCTTCTTGATGTTCAGGCGCGCTTCGTCTTCGTGCATCGCCGCGATCATGCGCTCGGTCAAGGCTTCGAACGATTCGCCGTTCTCGTTGGCCCGGTTGATGATCTTGTCGTCGATGTCGGTGATATTGCGCACGTAGGTCAGGTCGTAACCGCTGAACCGCAACCAGCGGGTCACCAGGTCGAACGCGACCATGCTGCGGCCGTGGCCCAGGTGGCAGTAGTCGTACACGGTCATGCCGCACACGTACATGCGCACCTTGTTGCCATCGAGCGGCTTGAAGACTTCTTTGCTCTTGGTGAGCGTGTTGTAGATCGTTAGCACGTTAAATCCTTTGAATCACTGGCCCCACGAATCACGCAGGGTCACGGTACGGTTGAATACCGGCTGACCGGGTTTCGAGTCCTTGATATCCGCGACGAAGTAGCCTTCGCGCTCGAACTGGAAACGGTCTTCCGGCTGTGCGTTGCCCAGCGAGGGTTCGGCACGACAACCGGTGAGTACCTGCAGTGAATCAGGGTTGATGTTGTCCAGGAAGCTGGCGCTGTCTTCGGCCTTCTCCGGGTTCGGAGAACGGAACAGCCGGTCGTACAGACGCACTTCGCACTCGACGCTGGCAGCGGCCGGCACCCAGTGGATCACGCCCTTGACCTTGCGGCCTTCAGGGTTCTTGCCCAGGGTGTCCGGGTCGTAGGAGCAACGCAGCTCGACGATGTTGCCGTCGGCGTCCTTGATCGCTTCGTCGGCGCGGATCACGTAGCTGCCGCGCAGGCGCACTTCGCCGGCCGGTTCCAGGCGCTTGTAGCCCTTTGGCGGTTCTTCCATGAAATCTTCACGGTCGATGTAGATCTCACGGGCGAATGGCAGCGCACGCACGCCCATGTCTTCTTTCGGGTGGCATGGCAGTTCGAGGTTCTCGACCTGGCCTTCCGGGTAGTTGGTGATCACGACTTTCAGCGGGCGCAACACGCACATGGCGCGCGGGGCGCTATGGTCGAGGTCGTCGCGGATGCTGAATTCAAGCATGCCGAAGTCGACCACGCCGTCGGAACGGTTGGTACCGATCATTTCGCAGAAGTTGCGGATCGATTTCGGCGTGTAGCCACGGCGGCGGAAGCCCGACAGCGTGGACATGCGCGGGTCATCCCAACCGTTGACGTGGCCCTCGTCCACCAGCTGCTTGAGCTTGCGCTTGCTGGTGATGGTGTAATTCAGGTTCAGACGGCTGAACTCGTACTGACGCGGATGCGCCGGCACGGGCAGGCTGTCGAGGAACCAGTCGTACAGCGGACGGTGGCTTTCGAACTCCAGGGTGCAGATCGAGTGGGTGATGCCTTCGATGGCGTCCGACTGACCGTGGGTGAAGTCGTAGTTGGGGTAGATGCACCACTTGTCACCGGTCTGGTGGTGGTGAGCGTGGCGGATGCGATACATGATCGGATCGCGCAGGTTCATGTTCGGCGACGCCATGTCGATCTTGGCCCGCAGCACACGTGCGCCGTCCGGGAATTCACCGGCGCGCATGCGGGCGAACCAGTCGAGGTTTTCTTCCACGGAACGATCACGGAACGGGCTGTTCTTGCCCGGTTCGGTCAGGCTGCCACGGTATTCCTTGGCTTGCTCAGGGGTCAGGTCGTCGACATAGGCCTTGCCGGCCTTGATCAGCTCGACGGCCCAGTCGTGCAACTGGTCGAAGTACTGCGAGGCATAGCGCACTTCGCCGGCCCACTCGAAGCCCAGCCATTTGACATCACTTTCGATCGCGTCGATGTATTCCTGGTCTTCCTTGGCCGGGTTGGTGTCGTCGAAACGCAGATGGGTGACGCCGCCGAACTCCTGGGCCAGGCCGAAGTTCACGCAGATCGACTTGGCGTGACCGATGTGCAGGTAGCCGTTGGGCTCAGGCGGGAAACGGGTGACGATCTGCGTGTGCTTGCCCGAGTCCAGGTCTGCCTGGATGATCGGCCGCAGGAAGTTGACCGGCACGGCAGGGCCGGTCTTGGAGTTCGAGGTAGGGTCGACAGTGGGCTTGCTCATAGGATCCTTGGACGTACAAGTGCGTGGCCGGGAGTAAGGGCCTGACAAAACAAAGCCGCTATCATAGCCGATGCCGTCAAGCAGCTGACAGAGCAGGCCGGAAAACCGCTGCATTTAATCGGATGTAAACGAAAAACAGCCTCGAAATTCGCGTGTGTCGCGCTAAACTGCGCTCCTTGGTCGAAGCCGGCCAACACGGTTGCGGGCCTTGCTGCCCCGAAACCCACGAATTCCTTAAAGAGTAGCCAACATGACCCAAGTCAAATTGACCACCAACTTCGGCGACATCGTCCTCGAACTGAACGCTGAAAAGGCACCGATCACCGTTGCCAACTTCGTCGAATACGTCAAAGCCGGTCACTACGAAAACACCGTTTTCCACCGTGTCATCGGTAACTTCATGATCCAGGGCGGCGGTTTCGAGCCAGGCATGAAAGAAAAGAAAGACAAGCGTCCAAGCATCCAGAACGAAGCCGACAATGGTCTTTCCAACGACAAGTACACCGTCGCCATGGCCCGCACCATGGAGCCGCATTCGGCTTCCGCGCAGTTCTTCATCAACGTGGCTGACAACAGCTTCCTGAACCACAGCGGCAAGAACGTTCAGGGCTGGGGCTACGCGGTATTCGGCAAAGTGACCGCCGGCACCGACGTTGTCGACAAGATCAAAGGCGTGGCCACCACTTCCAAGTCCGGCCACCAGGACGTACCAGCAGACGACGTGATCATCGAGAAAGCCGAGATCATTGAGTGATATTGCTGATTTCAGACTTGCATCTGGAAGAGGAGCGCCCGGACATTACCCGGGCGTTTCTGGATTTGCTCGCCGGACGCGCCCGCTCGGCGAGTGCGTTGTACATTCTGGGCGACTTTTTCGAGGCGTGGATTGGCGACGACGCCATGACCCCCTTTCAGCGCTCCATCTGCCAGGCCCTGCGCGATTTGAGCGACAGCGGCACGGCCATTTTTCTGATGCACGGCAATCGCGATTTCATGCTCGGCCAGGCCTTTTGCAAACAGGCCGGCTGCACCTTGCTGAAAGACCCGAGTGTCGTGCAGTTCAACGGTGAGCCGGTGCTGCTGATGCACGGCGACAGCCTTTGCACCCGCGACGAAGCCTATATGAAGCTGCGTCGCTACCTGCGTAACCCCATCACCCTGTTCATCCTGCGGCACCTGCCTTTGGGCACCCGGCATAAACTGGCGCGCAAGCTGCGCAGCGAAAGCCGGGCGCAGACACGGATGAAGGCCAATGACATCGTCGATGTCACGCCCGAAGAAATTCCGCGGATCATGCAGCAATACGGGGTGAAAACCCTGATTCATGGCCACACTCACCGCCCGGCCATCCACAAGTTGCAGCTCGGCGACCAGGCGGCCCGGCGCATTGTGCTGGGTGATTGGGACCGTCAGGGTTGGGCATTGCAGGTCGATGAGCAGGGGTTTGCGTTGGCGCCGTTTGATTTCATCCCGCCGCCGCAATTGGCAGCCCCCGCCAGCTGACGACCAAACACAAAAAATACCTGTGGGAGCGAGCCTGCTCGGGAAGGGGACCTGACAGTCAACAGAGATGTTGGCTGACAGACCGCTTTCGCGAGCAGGCTCGCTCCCACAAGGGTTATGCGGTGTTTAGTGGCCAGCAGAGGCAGCCGGCCCGGCCTTGGCGGTAAACGGTGGTTTGGCCAGCCACACGATCAAGATCAAGCCCATGAACATCCAGCCCAGCAAGGTGAAGTAATCCACCGTGGACATGATGTACGCCTGGCTGATCACCATCTGATCCAGCTGCGTATACGCCTTGGCCCCCGCCCCGCCCAGATGGGTCATGGCCTCGCGGGTCGCCGGATCGAACGGGGTAATGCTTTCGGTCAGGTAGGCGTGGTGCTGGTCGGCGCGACGGATCCAGATCCAGGTGGTCAAGGAAGCCGCGAAGCTGCCGCCCAATGTGCGCAGGAAGGTCGCCAGCCCGGAACCGTCGGCTATCTGGCTCGGCGGCAGGTCCGACAACAGGATGGTCAGGGTCGGCATGAAGAACAGCGCCACGCCGATCCCCATGAACAGCTGCACCATGGCGATGTGCTGGAAATCCACCTCGTTGGTAAAACCGGCGCGCATGAAACAGCTCAGGCCGATGGCCAGGAACGCCAGCCCCGCCAGCAAGCGCATGTCGAAGCGCGGTGCGTATTTGCCGACGAAGGGTGACAGCAGCACCGGCAGGATGCCCAAGGGCGCCACGGCGAAACCGGCCCAGGTCGCGGTGTAGCCCAGGCGGGTCTGCAGCCATTGCGGCAGGATCAGGTTGATGCCGAAGAACCCGGCATAACCCAGGATCAGCACGATGGTGCCGTAGCGGAAGTTGCGGTGGGCGAACAGCCGCAGGTTCACCACCGGATGCTCATCGGTCATTTCCCAGATCACGAAGAACGCCAGGGCGACCACGGAAATCACCGAGCCGATAATGATGAAGCTCGATTCGAACCAGTCGGCATCGTTGCCTTTGTCGAGGACGATCTGCAACGCACCGACACCGATGATCAAGGCGATCAGGCCCACATAGTCCATGGGTTGCCGACGGGTGACCACCGGACGTTTCTTCATCTGTTGCGTGACCACCCACGCAGCGAACAAACCGATGGGCACGTTGATGAAGAAGATCCATGGCCAGCTGTAGCTGTCGGTGATCCAGCCACCGAGGATCGGTCCGGCAATCGGCGCCACCACCGTCACCATCGCCAACAGCGCCAGGGCCATCCCCCTTTTTGCCGGGGGATAGACCGCAATCAGCAGCGTCTGGGTCATCGGGTACAGCGGTCCCGCCACTACCCCTTGCAGGACCCGAAAGCCCACCAGCTCCGGCATCGAGGTGGAAACCCCGCACAGGAACGAGGCGAGCACAAACAACAGGGTTGCCCAGACAAACAACTTCACCTCGCCGAAACGCCGGCTGAGCCAACCGGTCAGCGGCAGGGCGATGGCGTTGCTCACGGCAAACGAGGTGATCACCCAGGTGCCCTGCTCCGAGCTCACGCCGAGGTTGCCGGAAATCGTCGGCAACGCCACGTTGGCGATGGTGGTGTCGAGCACTTGCATGAAGGTCGCCAGCGACAGGCCGATGGTGCTGAGCAGCAGGCTGGGGGGCGTGAAAGAGGCGTTATTGCTCATCGCGAATCCTTTGGGTCGCAGCTAACCCTGTGGGAGCGAGCCTGCTCGCGAAGAGGGAGTGTCAGTTACATCAATGTCGCCTGACACACTGCCTTCGCGAGCAGGCTCGCTCCCACAAAAGTCGGAATCAGCGCTGCGCGGTCTTGCTGACCGCGGCGCTGTTGTCGTGAATCAGCTGAGTGATCATCGCGTCGGCCTCGGCCAACTGACGGTCATAGATGTTGGTGCTGAACGAAGCCTTCTGCGGCGGCTGTTGCGCCAGCACCGGGCCGCTCTGGTCGCGCAGGTCCACATCGACCACAGTCGACAGGCCGACCCGCAATGGATGTTTGGCAAGCTCCTGGGCATTGACGTGAATGCGCACCGGCACCCGCTGCACGATCTTGATCCAGTTACCGGTGGCGTTCTGCGCCGGCAGCAAGGCAAACGCGCTACCGGTGCCGGCGCCGAGGCTGTCGATGGTGCCGCTGTATTTCACGTCGCTGCCATAGAGGTCGGTTTCGATCTCCACGGGCTGGCCGATGCGCATGTCGCGCAGTTGGGTTTCCTTGAAGTTGGCGTCGATCCACAGTTGATCCAGCGGGATCACCGCCATCAGCGCCGTGCCCGGTTGCACGCGCTGACCGAGCTGTACGGTGCGCTTGGCCACATAGCCGGTCACTGGGGCGATCAAGGTGCTGCGGGCATTGTTCAGATACGCCTGGCGCAATTGCGCGGCGGCGGCCATCACGTCCGGATGGGACGAGACCACGGTGTCATCCACCAATGCGCTGGTGGTCTTGAGTTGCTGTTTGGCGTTGGCCAGGGCGTTTTGCGCCGAGGTCAGGTCGTCGCGGGCGTGGGACAGTTCTTCCTGGGAAATCGCCCCACCCGCCGCCAGGTTTTTCCGGCGATTGAAGTTGTCCTGAGCCTTCTGCACTTCGGCTTGCTGCGCATTGACCTGGGCTTTCATGCCGTCGACGTTGCTGTACAAGCCGCGCACCTGGCGCACGGTACGCGCCAGTTGGGCCTGGGCATTTTGCAGACCGATTTGGGCGTCGTTCGGATCGAAATTCACCAGCACCTGGCCTTCCTGGACCAGATCGCCATCGTCGGCGCCGATGCTCACCACGGTACCTGTGACCAGCGGGGTGATTTCCACCACGTTGCCGTTGACGTAGGCGTCGTCGGTGCTTTCGCTCCAGCGCCCGTAGAATTCGTGGTAAGCCCAGACACCGGCGCCGCTCAGTGCGACCACCACGGCAAGGGCCAGCAACATGAATTTACGCTTGCCCGCATTAGGGTTGCCGGGAGCGTTTTCAGACGTTTGAGTTGTATCGGCAGTGGCCATGACAAGTACCTTGAATTAGTGAGTCAGCGTGACTGGAGCGGTGCTGGCCGAGGCAATGGCCTCAGGCTGGAATCCGCCGCCCAGCGCCTGCATCAGTTGGATCGACAGGTCGATCTGCTCGGCATTCAGGTTGGCCAGCTGACGCTGGGCCTGGAGCAATTGCTGCTCGATGCTGAGCACGTCCAGGTAGTTACCGATGCCGGAACCGTACCGCTGGACCACGGTGTTGTAAGAGTCCTGGGCGATCTCGGTGGCGTGCTGCTGGGCAGCGATTTGTCGACCGATATCGCGCAACTGGTTGATGTTGTCACTGACATCCCCCAGCGCTTTGACCAGGCTTTTGTTGTACTGCGCCACCGCGAGGTCGTAATCGGCATCGCGGGCATCGAGGTCGGCACGCAGGCGGCCACCGTCGAAAATCGGCACGGAAATCGTCGGCGCAATGTTGAAGAAACGGCTGGCCGAACCGAACATCGCATCACCCAGCAACGACTCGGCACCGGCGGCGGCACTCAGGTTGAGGTTGGGATAGAAGCGGGTTTTGCCGGCGTCGATGTTCTTGCTCGCCGCCTCGACCCGCCAGCGCGCCGCCACCAAGTCCGGACGTCGGCCGAGCAATTCGGCCGGCAGCACCGACGGCAAGGCAACGGCGCTGGCCTTGAGGATTTGCGGCCGGGCGATTTCATTGCCGCGATCCGGGCCTTTGCCGAGCAGCACGGCCAGGGCGATCTTCGCGCTTTGCAGGCGTTTATCGGCGTCGATCAGACTGGCTTGTGAAGTGGCTTCCAGGCTTTCGGTCTGCTGGAACTGGTACTGGCTGTCGATCCCGGCACTCAGACGACGCTTACTCAGGTCGAGCATCTGTTGGGTGCGCTTGAGGTCCTCGGCGGACAGGTCATAAACGATGTGCGCCTGTCCCAGATCGCTGTAGGCGCGGGCCACGTCGGCAGACAGCGTCAGCTGTGCGGCCTGCTGGTCGACTTCGGCAGCACGGGCCTGGCCCAGTGCGGCTTCCCAGGCATCACGCTGACCGCCCCAGAGGTCGAAGTTGTAATTGAAGCTGGCGCCGATGTTGCGCACGGTCGAGTAGGCATCGCCCTCGCCTCGTGGATCCTGATCCCGGGACAGCCGTGATCGGCTGACGCCGGCGCTGGCATCGAGGGTCGGCATCCGTTCGGCATCAGCGGCGTAGGCAGCGGCGCTGGCCTGATGGGCGCGGGCGTCGGCGATCTGCATGTCGGGGCTGTCGTGCAGGGCCTCGCGGATCAGGCCGTCAAGTTGCGGATCGCCGAGGCTTTTCCACCAGTCACTTTTCGGCCAGGCCGCCGGCGACAAAGTGACGACGCTCAGGGTTTGCCCGGCCTTGAGGCTTTTCGCATCGAGGCTGACGCCTTCGGTGGTCAGGCCGCTGTAATTGGCGCAACCGGCCAGGCTCATGGCCAACAGCACCAGGCTCAGGCCGGTGCGCAGGGTTTTACTGTTCATGGTTGCCACCTAGGCGCAGCACCGTGATCGAGTCACCGGCGGCCAGCAAGATTTTCTTCAGGATCTGTTCCAGGGTTTGCAGTTCTTCCGGGGTGACAGCGCCGGCCAGTTCGTTCATGGCATCGGCACCGATATGCGGCAGGCGGTCAGCCAGATGCTGCCCTTCTTCGGTCAGCACCAGCCGCACCTGGCGGCGGTCCGCTTCGGAGCGTTGGCGGGCGAGGAAACCTTTCTGTTCCAGACGATCGAGCATGCGGGTCATCGAACCGCTGTCCAGTGACAAGTGCCGGCACAGCTCGCCCGGCGAATCGACGCCGAACTGGGCCATGATGATCAACACCTTGAACTGCGCGGCGGTGATGCCGTGGGGCTCCATGTGCGTGTCGATGATCCGGTCCTTGAGCAGCGCAGCGCGCCCAAGCAGGAGACCAAGATGGCAATTGTGGAAGTTGTCCGGGGTGAAATGCTTCATCTGACCACCAATTAGCTGCCTAGGCAGTGAATGTATGTCAAGATGTTACTGCCTAGGCAGCCAATGTCAACGTAATAGTTAGGTTGCTTACTAAATAGCTGACCAAAGGTGTCAGTTTTTGTGGCACACATGCTGACGCCTTCGCGAGCAGGCTCGCTCCCACAGGTACGGTGTGATCCTTGTGGGAGCGAGCCTGCTCGCGAGGGGAGCAACTCGGTTTATGCAAGAAAACGGGGTCTAGAAATCCCGCTTGTAGAAGATGTCCAGCGAACTGGCCACGCCGCCCGCCGCTTCGAGGTAGACCTTTTTGCTCAGTTTGTAGCGCAAGGCGATGGTATTGGCCGGTTCGAACACGCCGACGCCATAGCGCAGGCTGAGCTTTTCGGAGAGGTTGCCGCTGGCGACCACGCTGGTGGTGTTGCCGCTGCCCTGGGTATCGAGCTGGAAATCCTCGATGCCCAGGTTCTTCGCCAGGCCGCCGGTCACCCCGGAACTGCCCATCAGCCCCAACCCGAGCGCCGCCTGGGCGAGCATGTTGTTGTCCTCGCCGCTGGTGCTCAGTGGACGCCCCAGCACCAGGTAAGACAGCGCCTGCTCCTGGCTCATGGCCGGCTCGGAGAAGATTTGCGTGGTCGGCTGCTCGGCACTGCCGCTCAAGCGAATACCGGCGATGACGTCATCGGTCTGGCGGATCGCCTCGATATCGAGGTACGGCTGGTCGATGGGACCGGCAAACAGCAGGCGCGCGCGGCGCACCGTCAGGCGCTGGCCGTAGGCACGATAACGTCCATCGTTGAGCCAAAGCTCGCCACGGGTATCCAGGTTGTCACCGATGTGCACCTGACCTTGCAGGTTCGCCGTAAGGCCGAAACCGGCAAAGCTCAGTTTTTCCTCTCCGACCACCACATCGATGTCCATGACCGTGGCCATCGGTGGTTTGCCCTCTTCGGTCTGCTGGCCGATGATCACCGTGTCATCGGAGACCTTGACCGTCGACGGCGGCAACTCGCGAATGGTGATATCACCTTTGGGCACCCGCACTTTACCGGCGACCGCGAGCTTGTCGTCCTTGATCGAGATTTTCAGGTCCGGCGCCATTTCAAGCTTGGCGTAGGGTTCGACGGTGACCGGCAATTGCGAGCCCTTGAGCGCCAGATCCACCACCAGTGCCTGGCCCCAGGCGATGCTGCCGTTAAGGCTGCCCTGCCCGGTCTTACCACTTTTCCAGCCGCCGTCGAGCTGCACGGTTTCACCGGCGATCACCGCCCGCAGCTGCAAAGCCTCGATCTCCATCGGCAACTCCGGCCCGGACATCTCGCCATCGCTGAGCAGCAGATTGCCGTTGACCTGCGGTGCCAGCAGCGTGCCTGCTATGGTGCCGCTGCCGTTCAAGCGCCCGGTCAGTTTCTCGACCATGGGCACGAACGGACGCGCCACCGACAGGTCCAGGCCGCTCAAGCGGAAGGAACCGCTCACGGGTTTGTTGTTCGCCAGCGGGTTGATCTGCGCCTGCACCATCAGTTCGCCGAGCTTGCCGCCGACGAAGTTCAGATCGGTATCGATGCGCTTGGGCGTGAGTGTGCTGGTGAGTTTCAGGGTCTGGTACGGGAAGTCCAGCCACTGGTCCTTTTCCTTGACCCGCAACGTGCCGCCACTGGCGTCGATGCCGATCTGGCCGTTCGGGCCGCTGGCCGGAACATCCAATTGCACGTCAGCGTTGAGTCGGCCCTGCCAGGCAAAATCCTTCGGCAACCACTGGGCAAGGCTATCGATGGGAAATTGCTTGAGGTGATAACGCAGCTTCGGTTCAGGCATCAAGCGCTGATCCTCACCGCACAGACTGGCCGGCCCGGACATCCAGCAATGGGCGCCGAAGTTGATCTTGCCGTCGGCCAGGCGTTCCAGCTTCGCCGGGCCTTGCAGTTTCCAGTCCTGGCCACCGGCCTGAATATCGCCGCTGGCCAGGCGTCCGCGCCAATTGCCCTTGTCCAGCGCGCCATCCAGCCCAAGGGCCAGTTTCAGCTTCGGCCCTTGCAGGTCGAGGTTCAGCTTCTGGTGCTTGATGTCGCCCTGGCCGCTGGCGGTCAGGGTGCCGAGCGAGGTATCGCCGGTCTGGATGCCGCTGCCCTTGAGGTCGATTTTTGCTCGCTGTGCACTGTCGAGGGTGGCGTCCAGGTTCAGGCTTTGCAGGCGATGATCGGCGAATGCCAGTTGCGAACCTTGCAGCCCGAGTTTGCCTTGGGGGGCCTTGAGTGTGCCGGCGACATCGACCCGGCCATTGATCTGGCCACGCAATTGCGGCCACAGCTGTGCCAGGCGCGGCAACTTGATGTCGATCTGCCCGGCGAGCTTCTGTTGCAGGCTGCCCTTGCCGTTGATGCTGTTGTCACCGAGGCGAATCTGCAGCGCGTTCAGATTCCATTGCTCGCCACCGCCATCGGCCTTGGCTTGCAGCACGGCCGGTTGGCCACGCAGTTTGCCCTTCAGATCAAGGTCGGCGTTGAGGCTGAGCGTTTCATTCTTCATTTCGCCTTTGCTGCGCAACGGTCCGGCAAGAGTGCCCGGCAGTTCCGCGACCCAGTACGCCGGGTTGATCGCCGAAAGATCCAGCGCGGCGTCCCAGGCAATGCCATCGGCGAATTGCAGGTTCAGGTGCCCTTCGGCCTTGCCCTGCCCGGCGGTCAATTGAATCTGTTGCAGATAGATTTTCGTCAGGTCGCCGGCGAACGGGCTGGTCAGGCTGAATGCACCGGCCGGGCCATCCAGCGCGGCGTCGAAGTGGCCGAGGTACTTGCCGTCGGTGTAGGACACTTCGCCTTTGAAGGTGCGCAAGGCGACTTCGGGCTCGTCAATCAGCGGATACAGGCGGTGCCACGGAAAATCCAGCCAATCGACTTTCGCTTCGGCACTCAAGCCTTTGCTCCAGTCCAGTTGCCCGGTGAGCTTGAGGCTTTGCTTGTCGCTGGCTGTCAAATCCAGCGCGGCGATCTGCGCGCCGTTGGCGTCGACCTTGCCTTGCAGCAGCAGCGCCACCGGGCCTTGCTCGGCAGGCAACGTGGCTTTACCGAGCAACTGATAACCGTTTTTCAGATCGCCAGCGCCGCTGACCTCAAGCTGATTGAGTAACAGCGTGTCCGGCAAGTCGGCACTGGCCTTGAAGCCGTCCGCGGTGATGCGCACCTTGGCTGGCAAGTTCTCCACCAGCGGTTGCAGTTCGCCGCTCAGCTGTCCGTTCAGATAGCCGCTGCTGTCGGCTTTCAGGTTCAGGGTTTTGAGCAGGTCGCCATCGACCTTCAGGGCCAGCGCCCACGGTTCAGTACCCGGCGCCGGCAGGGTCAATTTGCCTTCAGCCTTGAGCGGCCAGTTGCCGGTCGGTTGCAGCAGGCCAGACAGATTCAGGCTCAGCTCGTCGCGTTGCAGTCGTACCGAATCGATCTGCAAGCCGTTGACCGTCCAGTGCGCCGCCAATTGCAGGCCTTTAAGCTGTTCGCTGCCATTGAACAGCAGGCTGCCAACCTGAATGTCCCCCAATTCGAGCGCCACGGGCAGCTGCAAATCCGGAAGACTGATCGGCCCGCCGCTCTCTTCCTGCGCACCGGGCGGGAATTGCAGGCTGACCTGATCAGCCTTCAACTGCTCGATACACAAGGTCATGCGCGTCAGGCACAACGGCGACCAGGCGAAAATCACCTTGTCCAGCTCGACACGGCTGGTGTCTTGCTGCCACAGAACACGATCGGCGCTCCATTGCCCGCCCAAGCGCCCCTGGAAATTATCCAGGCTCAACCCCGGTACAAAGCCGAGCGCCCAGCGACTGCCCGTCGCCGTCCCCAGCACCGTGGTCAGCGTCAAAACCACCAACAGCAGCAGCGCCGTGATCGCCAGCAGCGTTACTTTCAAGCCACGCTTCACAAAAACAGGCTTCACAACTCAGGCCCCATGGAAAAGTGCAGTCGAATGCCACCATCGTCGTCCATCGCATGGGCCAGGTCGAGGCGGATCGGCCCCACCGGCGAGACCCAGCGTACGCCGATACCGACCCCGGTCTTGAGGTTCGGCAGTTCGAGGGTATTGAAGGCGTTGCCTTGGTCGATAAAGGTCGCAACCCGCCATTTTTCAGCGACGGAGTACTGATACTCGGCACTGGCGGTGACCATGTAACGGCCGCCGATGCGATCGCCCTGGTTGTTTTCCGGAGACAGGCTCTGGTAGTCGTAACCGCGCACGCTCTGGTCGCCACCGGCAAAGAACCGCAGCGAAGGCGGTATCGATTTATAGCCGTTGGTGGCACTGCCGCCAACCTGTACCCGACCGAGCAAACGGTGCTTGTCGAACACCGTGGTCAGGCCTTTGACCAGCGCCGTGCCGTACAGCAAGTTATTGTCCGAGCCTAAGCCTTCCTTGGCCACTTTGGTTTCGAACTCCAGGCGATAGCCGTTGTGCGGATCGATGCGGTTGTCGCTTTTGAGGTACGAATAGCTCACGCCGGGCATCAACAAGGTGCTGAGCCCGGAGTCATCGCCGAGCCGGTATTCCTCGCGTTGCCACTTGAGCGACACCACCCGCTGCCAGCCGCTGGGTAACTTGCTGTGCCATTCCGGGCCCAGCGTCAGCAATTTGCTGAGGCTATCCTTGTCGGCGATTTCTTCGTTCTGATAACCACCGGCGAAACGCAGTTTGTCGGTCAGCGGTGGGTCCAGCGGGATGTCATAGAAGACGCCGACGTTTTGCCGCGGTGCCGAGATTTCGGTTTCCCAGCCATAGCTGTGGCCCTGTGGATTGACCCAGTGGCGGGTCCAGTTGGCCTTGACCCGTGGGCCGACGTCGGTGGAATAGCCCAGGCCCAGGCCCATGGTTCGCGGCTTGCGGGTTTCCAGTTTGACGTCCACCGGGATAACGTCACTTTTGGCTGTCGTGGGTGTGGCATCCACCCGCACGCTCTCGAAATAACCGCTCGATTGCATCGCTTGACTGAGTTCGGCGATCAGTTCGGAGTCATAGGGCGTGCCGGCCTTGAACGGCACCATGCGTTGCAGCAGATCCTCATCGAACGGTGTGTCGCCCTCGAAGCTGACCTTGCCCAGGGCATAACGCGGGCCGCTGTCGTAGATCAGTTCGATATCGGCCACACCGGCCCGCGGGTCGACAGACAGCTTCGAACGGGTAAAACGGCCGCTGAAAAAACCGTAACGCGAGGCCTGGTTCTGGATCAGGCGCTTGGCGTCGTCGTACTGGCCATGGTTAAGCACGGCACCGGTTTGCAGCGCATGGCTCTTGGGCACACGAAAGGCTTTGAGGGACGCCGCCGGGCCGTCGACACGGATGGTGACGTTGCGCAAATGCACCGGTTCACCGGGCTCGATGTTGAGTATCAGGCGCGGCGTCTTGCCGCCCTTCACATCGCTGTCGATCTGCGGCTGGTAATAACCCAGGGCCTGGGCAGCCTTGCGCGCCTGCTCTTCGGCGCCACGACTGAAGCGCAACAAGGCTTCTTCGTCACGATCGCCGAGACTGCCGATATAGCCCTCTATATTGGCTTTCAGTGCATCGTTGGACGGTTTGATCCGCACATCCAATTCACTTTGGGCCAGTGCCGCGCAGCTGCTGATCAGCATGAGCACGCCACTGGTAATTCTTCCTGGAAACTTCATAGGCGCGGATGCTATCACGGGCATGGATCACGAACATGGGAGCGTGATAGAGCCTGGCGTTGCTGGAAAGTTCTCGCTCTTATGCCGAGGCGGTTTGTACGACCTGAGGATTGGCGTGGAAAAACACATGCTCGCGAATCGGTCCTACGGCCACCTCGCCGATTTCCTCATAACCCTGTCGCTTGTAGAACTCCAGATAGCGCGGATTGCCGGTATCGAGCATCACCCCCTGAGAGCTTTCATCCACCGCGCACCAGTTATGCACCGCTTGCAGCAACTGCTCGCCGAAGTGTTTGCCCTGGAATTGCGGATGAATCCCCAGCAACGGCAGGACATGCACCGCGTCGGACGGGCTGCACGCCGCGACAGCATCGTGATATTCCAGGTAGCGCCGGGTGCAGCGAAAGCCAGTGCTGAGCACCATCCGCAGGCGCCAGGCCCAACTTTCGGTGATGCCCAGCCGACGTTGCGGCGGCGCGATCAGGGCGATGCCGATCAAACGGTCGTTGACCAACAGGCCGATGGCCGGCAAGTCCTGCAGGAAGTGCTGCTTGACCAGTTCCCGTACGGTGGCGCGCACCCGTTGTTCATAGCCGGGGCGTTCCGACTCGAACAGGTAACTGAACGTCGGCTCGTGCCGGTAAGCCTGGTACAACAACGAACGCGCTTCGCGGGAATAGCCGCTGTCGAGCATGTGGATATCGGCGATGGCGGTGGAAGTTTCGGGCATGACGGATGATCTCCCCGGCGCGGCTCGGGTGGCTGCGCTCTTTCTTATGGGTACGAGCCTGGCGGCAGGATTTACCTGCAACATAGAATCTCCCACAAAGGTATAGACCAGACTCGAAACCTGTGGGAGCGGGCCTGCTCGCGAAGAGGCCGGCACTGCCAATGAAGATCTGACTGAAGAAGGCAAATCCCCTCCCCCAACACTGGCCCCATTGCACCATGTCAGCTAGCATCGCCCTTTTGCCAGGACTGCCGACCATGAAGATTGTCTCCTTCAACATCAACGGGCTGCGCGCCCGTCCCCATCAGCTGGCGGCGCTGATTGAAAAGCACCAGCCCGATGTGATCGGCCTGCAGGAAACCAAGGTCCACGATGATCAGTTTCCGCTCGAAGAAATCAAGGCCCTGGGCTATCACGTGTATTTCCACGGGCAAAAGGGGCATTACGGCGTGGCCCTGCTCTCGCGTCAGGAGCCGATTGCGTTGCACAAAGGTTTCGCCACCGATGAAGAAGACGCGCAGCGGCGCTTCATCTGGGGCACATTCGCCGACGCCAATGGCGTTCCGGTGACCATCATGAACGGCTATTTCCCACAAGGTGAAAGCCGCGACCACCCGACCAAATTCCCGGCCAAGCAACGTTTCTACAGCGATTTGCAGCAACTGCTGGAAAGCCAGTTCAAGAACGAACAGCCGCTGGTGGTCATGGGCGATGTGAACATTTCCCCGGAAGACTGCGACATCGGGATTGGCCCGGACAACATGAAGCGCTGGCTGAAAACCGGCAAATGCAGCTTCCTGCCGGAAGAGCGCGAGTGGATGGCCCGCTTGAAAAACTGGGGCCTGGTGGACAGCTTCCGTCACCTCAACCCTGATGTGGCCGATCGTTTCAGCTGGTTCGACTACCGCAGTCGCGGTTTTGAAGACGAGCCCAAGCGCGGCCTGCGCATCGACTTGATCCTGGCGTCCCACGGCTTGCTGTCTCGGGTCAAGGATGCGGGCGTGGACTACGAGCTGCGCGGCATGGAGAAACCGTCGGATCATGCACCGATCTGGCTTGAATTGAGCTGATCTCAAGCACAGCGCAATTCCCCCCTTGTGGGAGCGAGCCTGCTCGCGAAGGCGGCGGATCTATCGACATCTCTTTTGGATGACAAACCG
>NZ_JBSVWS010000119.1:0-19055 GCF_054071155.1 Pseudomonas sp. SDO5532_S415
GAAGACGGTTTATACCGCGGCAAATCCATTGCCTGACACACCGCCTTCGCGAGCAGGCTCGCTCCCACAGGTTTTTGCGCCACATGTGCGGTCCTTCGTTGTGCCTTTCGATTTGCTCAATTGCGAGTCACTTCTATATTGAGGGGGTGCTCATCAATTCCTGCCTTCTGTCGAGCCCGGCCCATGGCGACGAGTGACCCACTGATCATCTGCGAGCACTGCGACTGCGTGTATGAAAAAGTCACGCTCGCCAAACATCAGAAGACCTTGTGCATACGCTGCGGCGGCGTGCTTCAGCGCTATAACGGTCTGACGGTGGAGCAGCGGCTGGCATTGACCTTCACCGCCCTGATGCTGTGGATCTTCGCCAATTTCTACCCGGTCATGAGCATCAGCCTCAAAGGTCTGAAGAACAGTGCGACGCTATGGGATTCGGTGTTGGCCCTGAGTCTTGGGCCGATCACGTTCATCGCGATGGTGGCGGCGATCGCCATGATCATCGCGCCAATTTTCCAGTTGGTGCTGCTGATCTGGGTCCTGAGCTTCGCCCTCACCCACCGGCGTTCGCCGGGGTTCAAATTCTGCATGCGCTGGCTGGAAACCCTCAGGCCCTGGAGCATGCTCGAAGTCTGCCTGCTGGGGGCCATGGTCGCCGTGATCAAACTCGCCGGCTTACTGGATGTGTTGCCCGGCATCGGCCTGTTTGCCCTGGCCATCCTCAGCCTGATGATGATCCGCGTCGCCGGCCGCGACATCCGCGATCTGTGGGATATCCCATGACAACGCCTCCGGTCGCCAGCGATCTCAACCTGTGCCTGTGTCACACCTGTGGACTGGCCTGTGACATGACCCATGACCCCCACGAATGCGAGCGCTGCGGCGCCCCCCTGCACCGGCGCAAGACCAACTCGTTGTCCCGAACCTGGGCCTACATGCTCGCCGCCCTGGTGTTTTACATCCCGGCCAATCTGTTACCGGTGATGAACACCAAAATGGTCGGCAGTGGTGCCGACAGCACGATCATGAGCGGCGTGCTGGAGTTCTGGCAGCACGGTGCCTGGGACATTGCCCTGATCATTTTCATCGCCAGCATCGCGGTGCCGGGCGTCAAGTTCGTCGCCCTGACGCTGCTGCTGGTCACGGTGCAACGCAATAGCCTATGGGCATGCAAGGAACGGTCAAAGATGTACCGCTTCGTCGAGGTCATCGGCTACTGGTCGATGCTCGACGTGATCGTGGTCGCGCTGGTGGCCTCGCTGGTGAAGTTTCAAGCCCTGGCCGACATCGAGCCGCGTCCGGGCATTCTGTTCTTTGGCCTGGTGGTGGTGTTCACCATGCTGTCGGCGATGAGTTTCGACCCGCGGCTGATCTGGGACGCCAAGGGCGAAAATCCACACTTTGAGGAGGTCAAGGATGAAGCAACAAGCCACTGAAGGGCCGCAAGCCCCTGGCCAGGCGCCCATCAAGACCCGCCGTTTCAGCGTGTCGCTGGTGTGGATCGTGCCGATCATCGCGGTGCTGGTGGGGATTTCCCTGGTGGTTCACAGCATCATGCAGGAAGGGCCGACCATCACCGTGACCTTCAAGACCGGCGACGGCCTGACGGCCAACAAGACCCAGGTCAAATACCGCAACGTCGTCATCGGCCAGGTCACGGACGTGGAACTGAGCAATGACCAGAAAAGTGTCAACGCCACCGTCAAACTGGCCAAACAGGCCGAAAGCTTCACCCGCGAAGACTCGCAGTACTGGGTGGTGCGCCCGCGCATCGGCGCTGGTGGTGTATCGGGTATCGATACCCTGTTGTCCGGCGACTACATCGGCGCCGACATCGGCCAGGCCAATGCCCGCAAGAAAAACTTCAGAGGTCTGGAAAATCCGCCGCCGATCACTTACGGCGAGCCGGGCAAGCGCTTCACGCTGCACACCCAGGATCTCGGCTCTCTGGATATCGGATCGCCAGTCTACTTTCGCAAGATTCAAGTCGGCCAGGTCGTGGCCTACGCGCTGGATCCTGACGGCAAAGGGGTCAACATCGAGCTGTTCATCCATTCGCCCAACGATGCCTATGTCACCGAGAACACCCGCTTCTGGAATGCCAGCGGTATCGACGTGAACGTCGGCGCCAACGGTTTTGCGGTCAAGACCGAGTCCCTGTCTTCGATCCTGGTAGGGGGCATTGCCTTTCGCGCACCGGAATACAGTCCCAACGATAAACCGGCCCCGGAAGAGTATGCCTACGAACTGTTCGAGGACCAGCAAACCGCCCTCGCCCCGCCCAACGGCAAGCCGCAATTCCTGGCCTTGCGTTTCGAACAGGCGCTGCGCGGGCTCAGGGTTGATGCGCCGGTGGAGTTCCTCGGCGTGGAAATCGGCAAAGTGGTGTCGGTCAACCTGGACTTCGACGCAAAAAAACGCAGTTTCCCGGTCAACGTCGGCATCGTGATTTACCCGCAGCGCCTGGGACAGGCCCACACCAAGATGCTCAAGGCGTTGAATCATGACCCCAACGATGAAGCCGCGAGCGTACGGCTGATGGGGACGTTCATCGAGAATGGCCTGCGCGGTCAGGCCCGAACCGGCAATCTGCTGACCGGCCAGCTGTACATCGCCCTGGACTTCTACCCCAAGGCGGAGAAAGTCGCCTTTGATCCGAGCGTTCGCCCGGTCAGCATTCCGACGGTGCCCGGTAGTCTCGAACAGCTGCAGGAAAAACTCGAAGCGATGGTCAACAAGATCAATCAGCTGCCCATCGAGCGGATTGCCGGCAACCTCGACAGCAACCTCGTGGAACTGCGCAAAGGGTTGGGCCAGTTCAACGCCAAGACCCTGCCGAGTGTGCAAACCACCCTGATAGATGTCAGCAAGACCCTGCAATCGGCCAATACGACGCTGCAATCGGCCAACTCGACCCTGGCCGACGATTCGCCGCAACGGGAAAAACTGGGGGAGACGCTGGACGAGCTTGGACGCACATCGCGCTCCTTGCGAGACCTCGCGGACTACCTGGGCCGGCACCCGGAATCGTTGATTCGCGGCCGGCCCAAGAATGCCGCGCCCATTGATCTGCAAGGGCCGCCAAGCAAATGACCACAGGAGCATCTTTCATGGGTTTTGCGCTGAAGATTACATTGATCGCTGTGCTGTCATTGCTCGCCGCTTGTCGCAGCGACCCGATTCAGTTCCACACCTTGACCCCGGCCCAGCTGAGCGGCAATTCAAGGTCCACCGCGGAGATCCAGATCGAGAGTCTGATGGTACCGCCGCAGGTCGATCGCCCGCAGATTGTCGTGCGTCAGGGCAACACCGGCATGGCCATCCTCGAAACCGACTGGTGGGGCGCCAGCCTGGTGGATGAATTGCGCGCCGCCCTGCTCGATCAGATGGTCAATAGCAATCCCCAGCGCAAAATCTCGGTGCGAGTCGATGTACAGCGGTTCGATTCGATTCCCGGTCAATACGGGTTGATCGATGTGAAGTGGCGCCTGCGCAACGGCGAGGACACCCTGCTGCCTTGCCGCAGCACGTTGCAAACGCCTTCCGGACCGTCCATCGACGAGTTGGTGGCGGCGCAGCAGAACAACGTCAGACGCCTGGCGGCGCTGATCAGCCAGGCGGCGAGCAATACACAAAAAGGCTGCCCGTCCGCAAATGCCAGCCAGTAACACAATGCATCACTGTGGGAACCATTCCCCCTGTGGGAGCGAGCCTGCTCGCGAAGGGGGCGGGTCAGACACATGAAGGGTGAATGACAGACCGCATTCGCGAGCAGGCTCGCTCCCACAAGGTTTCATCGGTGGTTTACCTCCACAAACATGCAAATGATTCCTATTGATCTACAATAATCGACGTTGTCCCCGTCGAATCTGCTTGCTCGAAACCAAAAAACCAGGAGCTGCCATAGCATGATTTCCCGAATCCCGTCTTTCCTGAAACAAGCCCTGCTGACCACCGCGCTGATGAGCGCCGGCCACGTGTATGCCGCCGAAGGCGTCGGCATTGTGGTGTACAACGCGCAGCACGAAGGCCTGACCAAGGCCTGGGTTGAAGGGTTCACTCAGGACACCGGTATTCCGGTCACCTTGCGCAACGGCGATGACACCGAAATGGGCAACCAGATCGTGCAGGAAGGCGCCGCCTCGCCAGCCGATGTGTTCCTGACCGAAAACTCCCCGGCCATGGTCCTGGTGGACAACGCCGGCCTGTTTGCACCGGTCGACCAGGCCACCCTGGAGCAAATCGATACCGCCTACCGCCCAGCCCACGGCAAATGGGTGGGAATCGCCGCACGTTCCACGGTGTTCGTCTATAACCCGAGCAAGCTGCCTGAAACCCAATTGCCAAAATCGATCATGGACCTTGCTGACCCGAGCTGGAAAGGTCGCTGGGGCGCGTCGCCGGGCGGTGCCGACTTCCAGGCCATCGTCGCGGCGATTCTCGAACAGAAAGGCGAAGCCGCGACCCTCGACTGGCTCAAGGCGATGAAAACCAACTTCACCGCTTATCGCGGCAACAGCTCGGTACTCAAGGCGGTCAATGCCGGGCAGATCGACAGCGGCGTGATCTACCACTATTACAGCTTCGTCGATCAGTCCAAGACCGGCGAAAACAGCAAGAACACCGCCCTGCACTATTTCAAGCACAAGGACCCGGGAGCGTTTGTCAGCATCTCCGGCGGCGGTGTCCTGGCGTCCAGCAAACACAAGGAACAAGCCCAGGCGTTCCTGAAGTGGATCACCGGCAAGGACGGCCAGGCCATCCTCAAGGACGGCAAATCGTTTGAATATGCCGTGGGCAAGAACGCTCAATCCAACCCTAAACTGGTGCCTTTGCAGCAGCTCGACGCGCCAACCGTCGATGCTTCGAAACTCGACAGCAAAAAAGCCGTGGAGCTGATGACTCAGGCCGGACTGCTTTAATTGATACCTGAAACCCTGCCGGCGGGTGTCGCCCAAACCGCACCCGCCAATCTGCGTCGACGGTCACGCGGCCTGTTCGCGAGCCGTGGTGGCGCGTGGGTGGTGGGTTTGTCGGTGCTGATTTCGTTGCTGGCGCTGCTGCCCATTGCGTTCGTCATCGGCGTGTACCTGCAAACCGGTTGGTCCGCCCTGGTGCCGCTGGTGTTCCGTCCGCGGGTCGGCGAATTGCTGGTCAATACCGTGTTGCTGGTGGTCATCACGGTGCCATTGTGCATCGCACTGGGCGTGACGCTGGCGTGGCTGACCGAACGCACCCATCTACCGGGCCGCCGCTGGTGGTCGTTGCTGGCGACCGCGCCGCTGGCGGTACCGGCGTTCGTGCACAGCTATGCCTGGGTCAGTCTGGTCCCGCCGATTCATGGGTTGTTTGCCGGTGTACTGGTTTCGGTGATCGCCTATTTCCCGTTTCTTTACCTGCCGGTTGCCGCCACGTTGCGCCGTCTCGATCCGGCCATCGAAGACGTCGCCGAATCCCTGGGGCTCAGGCCTTGGGCGGTGTTTTTCCGCGTGGTGTTGCCGCAATTGCGCCTGGCCATCTGCGGCGGTGCCTTGCTGGTCGGCCTGCACCTGCTGGCCGAATACGGGCTGTACGCGATGATCCGTTTCGACACCTTCACCACGGCGATCTTCGATCAGTTCAAATCCACCTTCAACGGCGCCGCCGCCAACCTGCTGGCCGGTGTATTGGCGCTTTGCTGCCTGGCGATGCTGACCGTCGAATCCGCTGCCCGTGGCAATGCGCGCTACGCCCGCGTCGGCTCCGGCAGTGCCCGGGAACAACGGATTGTCTGTCTGAAGGCCCCGGCAACGGTACTCGCGCTGGCCTTGCAAATCGTCACCTGCGCCCTGGCGCTGGGCGTGCCCTTGATAACCTTGGGCAAATGGTTGATTGCCGGCGGCTTGCAAGTCTGGGACTTGAGCGAACTGCTGCCGGCACTGGAACAGACCCTGCTGTTCGGCGTGGCGGGCGCGCTCCTGACCACCTGCGCCGCCATCCCGATCGCCTGGTTGTCGATTCGCTCGCCCGGCCGCCTGCAACGGGTGCTGGAAAGCTGCAACTACATCACCAGTTCCTTGCCGGGAATCGTCGTCGCCCTGGCCCTGGTCACCGTGACCATCCATTTTGCCCGGCCGATCTACCAGACCACGATCACGGTGCTGCTGGCGTACCTGCTGATGTTCCTGCCCCGCGCGCTGGTGAGCCTGCGTGCCGGCATCGCCCAGGCCCCCGTTGAACTGGAAAACATGGCCCGCAGCCTGGGTCGTTCACCGGTCCGGGCGTTGTGGCTGATCACCCTGCGCCTGGCCGCGCCGGGCGCAGCCGCAGGCGCCGCGCTGGTGTTCCTGGCGATCACCAATGAACTGACCGCCACCCTGCTGCTCGCACCCAACGGCACGCGGACACTGGCCACCGGATTCTGGGCCTTGACCAGCGAAATCGATTACGCGGCGGCGGCGCCCTATGCCCTGCTGATGATTATGCTGTCGCTTCCGTTGACCGGAATCCTTTATCACCAATCCAAAAAAACGGCTGGCCGATGAACGCTCTTGAATTGCATTCGCTCAGTAAATCCTACGGTGCCCACAAAGCCCTGGAAAACGTCAGCCTGTCGGTGCCCGCCGGCAGTCGTACGGTAATTGTCGGGCCTTCGGGATCGGGCAAGACCACCTTGCTGCGGATGATCGCCGGCTTCGAGTTTCCGGACTCCGGGCGGCTGTCACTCAATGGCCAGACCCTGGTCGACAGCACCCACGAGGTGCCGGCGCATCAGCGCCTGATCGGTTATGTACCCCAGGACGGCGCGTTGTTCCCGCACATGACGGTGGCCGCCAACATCGGTTTCGGCCTGGCAACCAAAGGCAGCGAAAAGCAGGAACGTGTCGCGGAGTTGATGGACAGCGTGGCCCTTGACTCGAACATGGCCGAGCGCTGGCCCCATGAACTGTCCGGCGGCCAACAGCAACGGGTGGCCCTGGCGCGCGCCCTGGCCCAGCAACCGCGGCTGATGTTGCTGGACGAGCCGTTTTCGGCGCTCGATACCGGCCTGCGCGCCAGCATGCGCAAATTGGTGGCACGTTTGTTGGCAGAGGCTGGGGTTACCACCATCCTGGTCACCCATGACCAGAGCGAAGCATTGTCCTTCGCCGATCAACTGGCGGTGATGCGCCATGGCCGGCTGGTGCAATCCGGGCATCCTTTGGATCTCTATCGCTATCCCGACGATGTCCAGACCGCGCTGTTTCTCGGCGACGCGGTGGTCATGCCGGCCCGCATCGAGGCAGGCTGGGCGCACTGCGATCTGGGTCGGATACCGGTCAACAACCACCGCAACAACAGCGCGGCGCAGATCATGTTGCGACCCGAGCAACTGCAACTGGCCAGCGTCATGCCGCATACCGCGGAAGTCGTGGGCTGCCGCGCCGTGGTGACCGAACGGGATTTCAGCGGCAACACCTGTACCCTGACCGTGGAATTGCAGTCTTCGGCCTCCGGCGAGCAGTCGGGACGATCACTGCTGGTGCGCAGCTCCGGCATGTACGCGCCCCCGGCTGGCAGCGCCGTTCATGTCTCCACCATCGGCCATGCCCACGTCCTGAGCGAGCCCTGAACCCATTCCCCTGTGGGAGCGGTGTCGTGGTCAGCGTATGTGCCGACTGATGATCCCCTGTGGGAGCGAGCCTGGTCGCGGAGAGGTAGGTACATCCTCCGGATTTCCTGTGCCTGAAAGGCCGCCTTCGCGAGCAGGCTCGCTCCCACAGCTGTACACGATCAAAGATCGAAGCGATCCACCGCCCGGCGCCGTTCGTTGTCGTCGCGCACGTCGTAGTTGGCGGTGGTCTGGATGTTGCTGTGGTGGGCGAGTTTCTGTGCGATCGACAGATCGTGTTCTTCGATCACCCGGGTGATGAACGAACGACGGAAATCATGGGGCATGATTTTCACCCCCACCTGCGCCCCGCGCTGGCGGGCAATGTAGTAGATCGCGTGTTTGGTGATGCGCTCGCGGGTGATGTGGCTGCCGCGGCGAATGCGGTTGAACAGGAAGCTATCGTCCGCTTCACCTTCCTTGAGCTGTGAACGGCGCAACTCCAGCCAGGCATCGAGTTTGGCGAAGGCCCAGGCCGGGGCGTATTTGATCAGTTGCTTGTTGCCCTTGGCCGTGACCTGCAAGCTACGCTCGGTGAAATCCACCTGGTTGAGATCGAGGTTCACCGATTCCGACTTGCGCATGCCCGAGCCGTACAGAATCCCGATGATCGCCGCGTCCCGCAGGCCTTGGGGGCGTGGATCGGCGGCGCAGACTTCCATCAGTTCCTGGATCAACGTGCGTCGCAGATTGCGCCCCTGGGACAACCGGGTGCCGGCGATGCCCTTGACCGAGCGCATTTTCAGCAAGTGCTCCTGGCTGATCAGGCTCATGCGCCACGCTTCGTTCATCACCCCGCGCACCGCGTTGACGTACAGCGACGAGGTATTGGGCGCGTAACCGTCGGTGCGCAAGGTGGCCACCAGCGCAATCACGTCCTCGGGTTGCAGCTCATGCCAGGGAATTTCCTCGATATTCACGTCTTCGAAGCCCAGGCGGTCGGCGGCGTCCTGCAACACGTAGCGCATGGTCAGTTGGCTGGACGGCGCCAGTCGCGCCAGGTACAGGGTCAGCGGGTTGGGTCGGGGGGGGGTTGCAGCAACAGCGGGTAAGTCAGTCAAACGAAACAGCCTTGAATGAAAAAAGTACAGAAGTGGGCAAAACGGCAGGCCGTTACGCTGCCGCTCCAGACCGGGAAAGTCAATTGTCGAGCAGTCCAGGACGTCGACTTGCCGATAGATGAACTGAAACATGGCGCTGTTAATCCTGATCCTGAGTGGATCAGGACAGGAATGCCCCATGAAAATCAGCGTGTTTGGCAGCGGTTATGTGGGTCTGGTTCAAGCAGCGGTTCTGGCTGAAGTCGGCCATGACGTGGTGTGCATGGACATTGACCCGAAAAAAGTCGAACTGTTGCAACAGGGCCACGTGAGCATTTTCGTACCGGGACTGGCCAGCCTGGTGCGTGAGGGCCTGGACGCCAGACGCCTGCAGTTCACCACCGACGAAAAACTCGCCGTGCAGCATGGCCAAGTGCTGTTCATCGCGGTTGGCACGCCGTCCCGGGACGACGGCTCGGCGGATTTGCGTTACGTGCTGGCGGTGGGTGAAGCCGTGGCGCGGCACCGTGAACAACCGGTGATCCTCGTGGAGAAGTCCACGGTGCCGGTGGGCACCGGCGATACCTTGCGCGCGCACATCGACAAATGCCTGATCAAGGTCGGGCGCCTGCTGCAGTGCGATATCGTCTCCAACCCCGAGTTTCTCAAGGAAGGCTCGGCCGTGGCCGATTGCCGGCGCCCGGACCGTATCGTCATCGGCTGCGAGCGCGATGAGGTACGCGAGGTGATGCGCGACCTGTACGCGCCGTTCAACCGCAACCATGACCGCATCTTGTTCATGGACCTGCGCAGCGCCGAGCTGACCAAGTACGCCGCCAACTGCATGCTGGCGACCAAGATCAGCTTCATCAACCAGATGGCCGAACTGGCCGAACACCTGGGAGCCGACATCGAATCGGTGCGCCTGGGCATCGGCGCCGATTCGCGCATCGGCTACCACTTCATCTACCCCGGCTGCGGCTACGGCGGTTCGTGCTTCCCCAAGGACATGCGCGCCCTGATCCACAGCGCCGAACAAGCCCATTGCTCCAGCGACCTGCTGCAAGCGGTGGAAGCCATCAACCAGCGGCAGAAGCACAAACTGTTCGAGCGCATCAAGGCCTTCTACCAGGGCGACTTGCGCGGCAAGACCTTTGCCTTATGGGGGCTGGCGTTCAAACCCAACACCGACGACATGCGCGATGCGCCGAGCCGGGTGCTGCTCGAAGCACTGTGGGCCGCGGGAGCGAATGTGCGGGCATTCGATCCCGAAGCCATGCAGGAGACCCAGCGACTGTACCCCGATGAAGCGAAGCTGATGCTCATGGGCACGCCGGAGTCGGTGTTGAATGGCGCCGACGCGCTGATCATCTGCACCGAATGGCAGCCATTCAAGGCCCCGGATTTCGAGCTGATCCGCCAACGACTCAATGCCCCGGTGATCTTCGACGGTCGCAATCTCTACGACACCGAACGCCTGGCTCGCGCCGGTTTCACGTACTTCCCGATGGGGCGTGGCGAGTCGCGCAAGTTGCCGATTGCGTTGCAGAGTTGGCCTGCTGTTTCGGTGGCTTGAAAAATATTGTTTTGCAACTAACGACAGTAAGTCGTGCACAAAAAACTGTGGGAGCGAGCCTGCTCGCGAAGAGGGGGGTGTCAGACAACCTGTTTGTCGACTGACACACCGCTTTCGCGAGCAGGCTCGCTCCCACAGTTTGATTGCACCAAGCCATTAGATTGTGGCTTTAAGGTCGACACCCAACGCCTGGGCAAACGCCTTCACCAACGGACTGCGCACGGTGTTGTGCCGCAGGATCAGATTGAACGGCGTGTCGATATGGATCAGCTCTGGACACAGCGCACGAAACTGCCCCTGCGCCACCCAATTAGCCGCGTAATGCTGTGGCAGAAAACCCACGAAACGCCCGGTCCTGATCAGCAGCGCCACGGCTTCCACCTGGGTTGCGGAAGCGGAAAAACTGTCGTAGTGGGCAAAGTTGAGCTTGTCGCGATGGATCGCGTAGCGGTGGTTGATGCACTCGTAATCCTTGAGCATGTTGCTGCTCATCTGATCCGCCGGCCTCTCGAACAACGGGTGGCCTACGGCGCAATAAACCTCGGAGCGTTCCTCGTACAACGGGTAGTAATCGAACTCTTCCCTCCGTTGATAAACCGGCACGATACCGGCCACCAATCGCCCCTCGACAACGCCGCGTTCAACCTCATCCAGTTGCGATGCCTGGAGTTGAAACCTTACTTTAGGTGACTGCTCGTTTATTACTCTAAGCGCAGCAACTAACGGTGATTGCGGATCGGAAATCGTATTATCAATAACCCCCACGCCAAGATCGCCGATAAGTTCATTCTGCGCTGAACTAAGCCGGTCACGAAAGTTGTCAACCGAGGCAAATAAGTCAATCGACGCCTGGTACACCAGACGCCCTTCTTCGGTCAGGTGAAACCCTTCCCGACCTCGGGTGCACAGACGCATGCCAATGCGGATTTCCAGGTCGGAGATCTGTTTGCTGATGGCTGCCAGGCCCACATTCAGTTCGTTTTGCGCCGCGCTGAAACCACCCGCTTCGACCACCGCCTTGAACACCTTGAGCAATTTGAAATCCAGCCCGCTCAGGGCCAGCGGTGCCCGTTGCAGCGTTTTCGGCGGCGGGTTTCCGGAATTGGAAAGTGGGGTTTCCATAATGCTTATTTACCTCTGGCGCCCGATTCAACAACCTGTGTCCAACAACAAAAACATAGCTGGCCTAATAATAATGAACACAGAAAACCAGACTTGGCAACCACACAGAAATTCCGAACTTCAGTGCCAAAACACTGATTTCGAAGCATTAAAAGCTGACACTTCGATCAGCTCTCGCCCTTTTGCAACTGCGCTAGTCCCCTGCCCCTGATTTTTATCTGACCTGACGACGCCCTGATGGGTATTTCAGGCCTGACATAACGATTTCGTTCGCATTACCGACGAGGAAAACAACCATGTCTCAAGCCACCGACCGTCTCTGGGGTGCTCGCTTCAAAAGCGGTCCGTCCGAAGCCCTGGCCGCGCTGTCCCGTTGTCCCGAGCGCTATTTCCGCCTCACCCCGTACGACCTCGCCGGCTCCAAGGCCCACGCCCGGGAATTGCAGCGCGCCGGGCTTCTGAACGAACAGGAAACCCGGGCCATGCTCGGTGCGCTGGAGCAGATCGGCGCTGACTTCCGTGCCGGCAGCATCGCGCCGACCCTGGACGACGAAGACGTCCACACCTTCATCGAGCGTCTGTTGACCGAACGTCTCGGCGCCCTGGGCGGCAAGCTGCGCGCCGGTCGTTCGCGCAATGACCAGACCGCCAACGACCTGCGTCTGTTCCTGCGCGATCACGTACGCACCCTGACCGTCGAAGTGCTGGCCTTGCAGCAGGCGCTGGTCAATCAGGCCGAACAACACGTCGAAAGCATCTGCCCCGGCTTCACCCATTTGCAGCAGGCGCAGCCTATCGTGTTCGCCCATCACCTGCTGGCCCACGCGCAATCGATGCTGCGTGACGTGCAACGCCTGGTGGACTGGGACGCACGCACCTCGCTGTCGCCACTGGGCGCGGCAGCCATGGCCGGCTCGGCCATCGCCCGCCTGCCACAACAGTCGGCCAGGGAAATGGGCTACAGCGGCGTGTGCGAAAACTCCATCGACGCCGTGGCCAGCCGTGATCACGTCGCCGAATTCCTGTTTATCGCCAGCATGCTCGGGATCAACATCTCACGCCTGGCTGAAGAGTTCTGCCTGTGGTCGTCGCGGCAGTTTCGCTGGGTCGCGCTGGACGATGCCTACGCCACCGGCAGCTCGATCATGCCGCAGAAGAAAAACCCGGACATTGCCGAACTGGCGCGAGGCAAGGCCGGTCGCCTGATCGGCAACCTGACCGGCCTGCTCTCCACGCTCAAATCCCTACCGCTGTCCTACAACCGCGACTTGAGCGAAGACAAGCACGGCGTGCTCGACAGCGTCGACACGCTGCTGTTGGTGCTGCCGGCCATGGCCGGGATGGTGGCGACCATGACAGTCAACGTCGAAGAGTTGCGTCGCCAGGCCCCGCTGGGTTTCACCCTCGCCACTGAAGTGGCCGACTGGCTGGCGGTGCGCGGCGTGCCGTTCAAGGAAGCCCACGAAATCACCGGTGCGCTGGTCAAGGCCTGCGAGAAACACGACATCGAGTTGTGGGAAGCCTCGCCGGCGTTGCTGGCCGAAATCGATCCGCGCCTGACGCCCGAAGTGCGTGACAGCCTGACCCTGGAAGCTGCCATCGCCGCCCGCAGCGGCTGGGGCGGCACCGCGCCGCAGCAGGTACGCGAGCAGATCGGCCGGCTGAAAACCGCCCTCGCTGCCCAGCAAGCCTGGACCGAGGACTATCAGGGCTTCCGCCTCTAAGGCACTGCACAGAACCTGTGGGAGCGAGCCTGCTCGCGAAGAGGTCATCACATTCAACATCAATGCTGACTGACCCACCGCCTTCGCGAGCAGGCTCGCTCCCACAGGGACTGCGGTGGATTTGAAAGAACAGTGTACGGAGAAACAACCATGAGCCAGACACAGGCAGAACGACTCCAGGCGGAGCGCAAACTGGCGGAAAACCAGTTTGACATAACCCAGTACCAACACGTGCCACGGCGCTACTACGGGCGGATCTTCTTCGCCACGGTGATCGTCATTGCCATTCTGGGCCTGGTGCGCGCCTTCGCCGAAGGCAAGATCGAATGGTCGTACATCGGCCAGTTCCTCACCTCCCAGGCGATCATGTGGGGTTTGCTCAACACCATCGTCATGGCAGTGCTGGCGATGGCCCTGGGCATCGTGTTCGGGGTGATCACGGCGATCATGCGCATGTCGGCCAACCCGATCCTGCGCTACGTGGCGCTGACCTACACCTGGCTGTTCCGCGGTACGCCGCTGATCCTGCAGTTGCTGTTGTGGTTCAACCTGGCGTTGATCTTCCCCACCATCGGCATCCCCGGGCTCTTCGAATTCGACACCGTGAGCCTGATGACGCCGTTCGTGGCGGCCCTGCTCGGCTTGAGCATCAATCAGGGCGCCTACACCGCCGAAGTGGTGCGTGCCGGCCTGCTTTCGGTGGACACCGGGCAATACGAAGCCGCCAAGTCGATCGGCATGCCGCGCCTGCAAGCGCTGCGCCGGATCATCCTGCCCCAGGCCATGCGGATCATCATTCCGCCGGTGGGCAACGAGTTCATCGGCATGGTGAAAATGACCTCGCTGGCGAGCGTCATCCAGTACTCGGAACTGCTCTACAACGCCCAGAACATCTACTACGCCAACGCCCGCGTGATGGAACTGCTGATCGTCGCCGGTATCTGGTACCTGGCCACCGTCACCGTGCTGTCCTTCGGTCAAAGCCGCCTGGAGCGTCGTTTCGCTCGCGGCGCCGGCAAGCGTTCTTGAGGAATCCGACATGAGAAGCATCGTCAAGGCCGTGAGCCTGAACAAATACTACGACCATTTCCACGCGCTCAAGGACATCAACATCGAAGTCGAGCAAGGCGAAGTGCTGTGCATCATCGGCCCGTCCGGCTCGGGCAAGAGCACCTTGCTGCGCTGCGTGAATCAGCTGGAAAAAATCGACAAGGGTGGTCTGTGGGTTGATGGCGAGCTGGTGGGTTACCGCATCGTCGGCAACAAACTGCACGAACTCAACGAGACGCAGATCGCCCGCCAGCGCCTGTCCACCGGCATGGTGTTCCAGCGCTTCAACCTGTTCCCGCACATGACCGTGCTGCAAAACATCATCGAAGGGCCGTGCCAGGTGCTCAAGCGTTCGCCCAAGGAGGCGCACGAAGAAGCCGTGGAACTGCTCGCCCGCGTCGGCCTGGCCGACAAGCGCAACAGCTACCCGATCGAACTCTCGGGTGGCCAGCAGCAACGGGTGGCGATCGCCCGCGCCCTGGCCATGCGGCCCAAGCTGATGCTGTTCGATGAACCCACTTCGGCACTCGACCCGGAACTGGTCGGTGAGGTGCTGTCGGTGATGCGCGACCTGGCGCAGACCGGCATGACCATGATCGTCGTCACCCATGAACTGGGCTTCGCTCGCGAAGTCTCCAACCGCATGGTGTTCATGGACGGCGGGCAGATCGTGGAGGCAGGAAGCCCCGAAGAAATACTAATAAGTCCGCAAAACCCACGCACCCAAAGCTTCATTTCTGCCGTTCGAACCTAAACGCCGACTGGCGTAACAACACACATAAGAGAACGACCATGAAGAACTTCGTTATCCCAGCAGTACTCGCAGGCCTGATGGCTTCCAGCGTCACCTTCGCCGCCGACTTGCCGGCCAGCATCAAGGACAAGGGCGAGATCGTCGTTGCGATCATGCCGAACTACCCGCCGATGGATTTCAAGGACCCGGCCACCAACACCCTCACCGGCGTCGACGTTGACCTGGGCAACGCCCTGGCCGATCGCCTGGGCGTGAAAATCAAGTGGCAGGAAACCGGTTTCGAACAAATGATCAACGCCCTGACCACCGACCGCGTGGACATGGTGCTGTCGGGCATGACCGACACCAAGGAGCGTCAGGCCAGCGTGACCTTCGTCGACTACTTCACCAGCGGCCCGCAGTTCTACACCCTGCAGAAGAACAAGGACACCAACGAAATCACCGACCTGTGCGGCAAGAAAGTCGGCACCAGCCGCCGTACCACCTTCCCGGCGGAAATCGCCGAGTGGAGCAAGGCCAACTGTGAAGCCGCCGGCAAACCGGCGATCAATGTGATCGGCACCGAAGGCTCGGCCGATGCCCGGGCGCAACTGCGCCAGAGCCGCATCGACGCGGCCATGCAAGGCAGCGAAACCCTGCCGTACCTGAAAACCCAGGAAAAGGACATGTACAAGACCGTCGGCCTGCCGATCTCCTCGCAGTTCACCGGCCTGGGCGTGAGCAAGAAAAAGCCTGAATTGAGCGAAGCGGTGAAAGTCGCGTTGCAGAGCATGATCGACGATGGCAGCTACCAGGCAATCCTGAAGAAATGGGATCTGGAACTGGGGGCGATCAAGACCGTGACCATCAACGCCGGGAAATAAACAGGCAGCTGATCACCCTCCACTGTGGGAGCGAGCCTGCTCGCGAAGAGGCCCTGTCAGCAGACATTCATGTTGAATGACACACCGCATTCGCGAGCAGGCTCGCTCCCACAGGGGCTTTGCTCCGGTGTTTATTTTTAGAGAGTTGGAGTACCAAAGATGTCCTCCTCACCCCAACCCACCTGGCCCGACCGGCACAAAGGCTGCCTGGCCCTGGCCTTCGATCTCGACGGCCCGACCGGCGATGCCATGCTCAATGGCTCGATCTGGCGCAAACCCGAGTACTTCGGTTTCGGCGGCTACGGCCCGTACCGGGCATTGCCGCGGATTCTTGACCTGCTCGACGAGTTCCGTCTCCCGACGACGTTCTTCGTTCCGGCCTGGGTCGTGGAGAACTGGCCCAAACAGTGCCAGGCGATTGTCGAGCGCGGGCATGAGGTGGCGTATCACGGCTACAAACACGAATCCTTTTACGCCCTGACGCTGGAACAGCAGAAGGACGTGATGAAACGGTCCCGCGAGGTGTTCTGGAAGCACCTGAACATCCGCGCCGAAGGTTTCCGCACACCGTCCGGCGACTGGCACGCGCAAACCCCGGCGATGCTGGTCGAGGCCGGCGTGACCTACTCCAGCAGCATGCGCGGTGATGATCGTCCGTACCTGGTGAATGTACCGGGCCACGTCACGCCGCTGGTGGAAATCCCCGGGCGCTGGGAAATGGACGACTACGCCTCCCTCGCCTACACCCGGGCGCCGGACTTCCCTTCCGGGCTGGACCGTACCGCCAGCTACGCGCTGACCCTCGACAACTGGTGCTGCGAATACGACGGCGCCATGGATGAAGGGCTGTGCCTGACGACCCTGTTCCACCCCAAGATCACCGGCAAACCAGGGCGCATCCTGTTGCTGGAAAAACTCTTCGAACACATGCGTCAACGCGACGACGTCTGGTTCGCCACCTGCCGCGACGTCGCCCAGTGGTGGCTCAAGGAGCATCACCATGGCTGAGTCCACTGTCTGGCCCAAGGGTTATCGCTGCGCAGTAGTACTGACCGTCGATTACAACGACATCCACGGCATCCTCACCCAGGCCCCGGAAGTCGCCGGGCGCGACAAAACCCTGTCGGTGTGGCGTTACGGCACGCAGCGCGGGGTCGAGCGCTTGTTGGGTCTGTTCAATGAACTTGGCGTCGCCAGCAGCTGGTTTGTCCCCGGCGTCGTCGCCGAGGAAAACCCCGAACACCTTCGCGCAATCCAGGCCGGCGGCCATGAGATCGCCTGCGCCGGGTATCGCCATCAGAACTACGACCACCTCGACCTGGCCGAACAGAGCGCCGACATCGCCAAGGGCTGCGAAACCTTGGCGGCACTGACCGGCCAGCGTCCCACGGGGTTCCGTATCCCCGCCGGCAACGGTGCGCCGGGCTTTATCGAAGCGTTGAGGGATCAGGGTATTCGCTGGTCATCGTCATGGCGCGGCGATGACTTGCCGTTCGCGCACCCGACTTCGCCTGAGGTGATCGAGTTGCCGCTGCACTATGAACTGGAAGACGAACCCTACTTCGCCTTCAACCTCAGTCCTGCCGTGCCACCGGCGCAATCGCGGATCGCGTCCTACAGCCACACCCTGGGCAATCTGCAAATGGACTTCGCCGGGTTTCATCGCTTCGGCCTGTGCTACGTGCTGCGCCTGCACCCGGAAATCATTGCGACACCGGGGCGGATCGGGGTGTTGCGGGAGTTGCTTGAGGGAATTGTGCAGCACGATGACGTGTGGGTCGCCACGGGTGCCGAAGTCGCCCGATGGTGGGCTGAATCGGCGGCACCGGTGACCCGGGATCATCCGGCGTCGGTGTATGAACGTCATTACCGGGACTACATCGTATGACTGAACGGATGCAGCGACTGGCGCAATTTTGCGTCGAAACGACGTTTGACGATTTGCCACCGGCGCTAGTGGAGCAAGCCAGGCGCCACATCCTCGACACCTTCGGCGCGTCCCTGGCCGGGGCTGACAGCGACATCGCAAAGCAAGCGCGTCAGGTGTTCGGCGGTGAGCCTGGCAATACGTTGGTCTGGGGCACGGACTTGCGGGTCGGCGCGACTCAGGCCGCCATGCTCAACGGCATCGCCGCCCATGCTCTGGAACTGGACGACACTGGAGGCTGCGACCATTCCGGCGCCGTGGTCTTGCCCGCCGTGATGGCGGCGGTGTCGATGTCCGGGCAAGCGGTGACCGGCCGCGAGTTCATCACGGCGGTGGTGATCGGTTACGACATCGGGCGCCGGGTGCTCGAAGCCTGCGGTGGCTACTCGGCGCATAACGGCGCCGGTTGGCACTCCACGGCAACCTGTGGCGTGTTCGGCGCGGCCGCCGCCAGTGCGCGCATTCTCGGCCTGGATGCGCGGCAAACCCTGTCGGCACTGGGCATCGCCGGCAGCTTCAGTGGCGGTTTGTGGGCGTTTATTCACGACGGCTCGCAAAGCAAAAAACTGCACAGCGGCCGCGCCGCCGAAGGTGGCTTGCTGGCAGCGCGATTTGCCCAACAGGGGATCAGCGGTCCGTCGCAGTTGTTCGAAGATGTCTGGGGCGGTTTCCTCAAGACCCTGGCCGGTGACACTGCACAACCCCAGGCGCTGGACGCAGACCTGGGCGTCGTGTGGAAACTCGCCCGCTGCTCGATCAAACCCTACGCCTCATGCCGCGGCACCCATTCGGCCATCGATGCCTTTGGCTTGCTGCTGGAGCAATTGCAGGTGCAGGTCGATGAGGTCGAGGACATTCACATTTCGCTGTGCAGTTTTCTGCAGGACATGTGCGGCGGCCACGACGTCGACACCCTGGCGGCGGCGCAGATGAGCCTGCCCTATGCGCTGGCTGCGCGGCTGGTGCATGGTCATTGCCGGTTGCAGGCCTACGACGATGAACTGCGCCACGATCCACGGGTGACACAGTGGATGTCGCGCATTCACCTTGAAGTGGACCCGCAACTGTCAGAGGATGGCGAGCCCGTGGTGACGCTGCGGACCGTGGACGGTCGGCAGGCGAGCCTGTGTGTTGAAGTGCCGTTGGGTGCGCCGGGCAATCCTCTGAGTGAGGGGGCGCTGGAGGATAAATTTTTCAGTTTGGCCGAGCGGGTGATGTCGCGGGGGCAGGCTGAAGCATTGCTCGGGCAATTGTGGCGGCTGGAAGAGCTGGAATCGGTGGGAGTGCTTGAGCGGTGGCTCACTTGAATAAGCTATCGCCCGGTCGGACCTCTTCGCGAGCAGGCTCGCTCCCACAGGGGAACGCATTCCAA
>NZ_JBSVWS010000120.1:0-18927 GCF_054071155.1 Pseudomonas sp. SDO5532_S415
GCGGTCCTTGTGGGAGCGAGCCTGCTCGCGAAGGCGGACTGTCAGGCACCGCCATTCAAGGGCTGTAATACCCCACCGCCACCAGCAAATGCCCGACCTTCTTCAGGTAGGCATGCTTGTCCTCGACCTTGCCGGTCACCGGATTCTTCCACCGGTATGCGTACTCGCCATAATCCTGCTGGCTCATCAGCGCCAGAATCGGCTCCCCCACCGGTTTGCCTTCCGGGTCCTTGATCTTGCCGAAATCCGTGTTGATCAAGCGCAGGTTGGTGCCGTGGGCGACATAGCGCCGGGTGTTCAGGTCGACGACAAACACATACAAATCATCCTGAAGATAACCGCCCTTGAGGGCGTTGATCGCCGTCAGGGTGCCCTTCTCGTCCTTGGCCAGGTCGGTCGCCGCTTTGTTCAGCAAGGCCATGGCTTGTTCCGCCGAGGCCCGTGGCAGGTAGTAGCCGACCGCGAGGATCCGCTGGCCGACACGCTGGTAGTACACATGCTTGCGCTCGACCTTGCCATCGGCCCAGTTCTGCCAGCGATATTCCGCTTGCTGGATACCATTGCCCTCCGGCACTTTCAGGGCATCCTTGAAGGATTTGCGCAGATCCGGCCCGAGGACCTCCGACACATCCCGGCCAATCAGCGCCGCGGACGGACCGCCGCTGGCAAGCATCACGCCCTTGGTGTCGACGACAAACACATAACGGTCCTTGTCGACGAACTCGCCCTGGCGGCTGAACGCGGCGAAGGCCTTGTCACCATTGTCGTGGTAGTAGGCCAGGGCTTTTTCCAGCAAGGCGATGGCGGCCTGACTGTCAGCTTTTTCCGTCCCGGCGGCCTGAACCTGGCCCAGGCACAACAAAAGCATCCCGCCCAGCAAGGCCAGCTTATGCAGAACCCCCATTGCGCATCCCTCGTTCTTGTTGATGTTTCAAGAGCGTAGACGGCAATGGGGGATGTATGGATGTTCAGCGGAGCGCAGTGTGCCGGAACTGCTTTTTGTGGCGAGGGAGCTCGCTCCCGATCGGTTGGGCAGCAGCCGCCTATCAGACAACGCGGCTTGTCTGGTCAACCGCAGCGAATGGAGTGGGGCGGCTGCGCCACCCAACGGGAGCAAGCTCCCTCGCCACAGAAGCTCCCTCGCCACAGTTGTTCAGTATCCGGTCTTTTACTGCCTTGCGCGCAGTTGCTGTTGCAGGTTCTGGATCTGCGCCTGAAGGGTGTTGATGTTGCGGGTGACCTGGCCACGGAAGGCGTCGAACTCCGCGGTATTGGTCGAGCCTTGAGCCGGTGTCGGGCGATTGTCCTGCTCGCTCTTGAGGATGACGATCTCCTGTTCCAGACGATCGATGGCGGCGTTCGGGTTGCCTTGTTTTTTCAATGCGCTGATGTCGGCACCGAGGCTTTTCAGCTGGGCGTCGAACTTCTCAGTGTCCGCCGGGGCACTTTTCAGCACGGCTACGTCGCTGTTCAAGACTTTGACCTGAGCCTGCAATTGAATGGTGGCGGTCTGTTGCTCAGCGGCATGAGCGGTATTCTGAGCGGTGATCTGCTCGAGGCGTTTGTCCAGCTCGGTGGTCTGGGCGGTCATCTGCGCCAGTCGCTTGTCCAGCTCCGAAGCCTGACCGGCCACGCCCTGCTGCTGTTTACCCTGATCCTGCAGCTGGCTTTGCAGCTGTTTGATTTGCAATTTCAAGGCTTCACTGTCGGAGGTCACATTGGTCTGGCTGGCGACCACCTTGCCGGAAATGTCCTGCAGGCGCCCTGCCGCTTCCTCACTGATACGCGCGAAGCTTTCCTGGGTCGCCACCAGTTGCTGCTCCATCAGCGAAATCTGCTGGAAGCTCCACCAGGCCAGGCCCGCGAACGCAAAGAACAAAGCGCCGACCAGCGCCCACAACGGCCCGGTGCTCGGGCTCTTGACCTTGACCACGGGCGCCGTGCGCGAATGCACGGACGTACGCGAGGTGGGTACATAGTCATCGTCGTCGAGGCTATCGGCACGCAGGCTCGGTACATCATCGAAGTCGTCGTTGGCATCGTTACGCATGGACATGGAGTCAACCTTTGTGAAACGGTGATGGCTTGATGCGGCGAGTATAACCCCCACGGCCGCACCGATTGACCCTCAACCCCGTAGTCGGTTCAGTCCAGGGGCCGTTCAACGAATGTCCTGGGCCTTCCACCAACTGCAGAATTCATCGAGAGCGGTCCACAGGCTCACCTTCGGGTCGTAATCCAGATAATGCCGGGCACGGCTGATGTCCAGGGTGAAATTTTTGTTCATGACCTGCATGCCCAGTCGCGACAGGGTCGGTTCCGGACGACCCGGCCACAACCTGCACACGCCTTCGTTCAGTGCGGCAACGCTGTAGGCCAAGCCGTAGGAACGGTAGCGCGTTACTTGTGGGACCTCCATGTTGCGCATCACGTAATTGACCACGTCCCACAAGGGAATCGGTGTTCCGTTGCTGATGTTGTAGGCCTTGCCCAGGGCCGAGCCGCTGGCCAGCAAACTGCTGAGCAGCGCTTCATTGAGGTTCTGCACGCTGGTGAAATCGACCTTGTTCAGGCCGTTGCCAATGATCGCCAGGCGTCCCTTGCGCTGCATCTTGAGCAGGCGCGGGAAGATGCTCATGTCACCGGCACCGGTGACGAAACGCGGGCGCAGGGCCAGGGTTTCGAGGCCGAATTCCTGGGCGCCGAAGACCTTTTGCTCAGCCAGGTATTTGGTCGCGGCGTAGGGATGCTTGAAGCGCTTGGGGACTTGCTCCTCGGTCAGGCCCAAGTGGTCACGGCCATCGAAGTAGATCGATGGCGACGACAAGTGCACGAGGCGCCGGACCCGCTGCTTCAGACAGGCCTCGACCACGTTCTCCGTGACCTGGACGTTGCCCTGGTGAAAGTCCTGATAGCGCCCCCACACGCCGACGGCACCGGCGCAATGCACCACGGCCTCGACATCGGCGCACAGTTCGCGGGTGAACTCGGGGTCGCTGAGGTCACCCTGAACGAATTCGGCGCCACGCCGCACCAGATGCTCCACACCCTCGGCCCGGCGACCGTTGACCCGCACTTCCAGGCCCTGCTCCAGGGCGAAACGCGCAAAGCGCCCGCCGATGAAGCCGCTTGCGCCGGTGACCAGAATCTTCATGAGGTATTCCTTCGGATACAGCTGCAAGCGTCAAGCTACAAGCTGCAAGTTAAAAAAGGATGCGCAAGCTCTTCACTTGCGGCTTGCAGCTTGACGCTTGCAACTGCTCTCAGGCCACCAGCCATTGCTTGGACGCGCGCACCAATTGATCGGTGAGCAACCCCAGCAACTGACCGCCATTGCGCCAATGATGCCAGTACAACGCCACGTCGATCGGCTTATCTGGCAAAAGCTCCAGCAAAGTGCCGCGCTCCAGCTGTTCGCGAACCTGCAGTTCCGGCACCAGCCCCCAGCCGAGTCCGGCTTCTGCGAGACGGATGAAGCCTTCGGACGATGGGCACAAGTGGTGCTCGAATCCGCCATCGACACCGAGGGACGCCAGATAGCGATGCTGGAGGAAGTCATCCGGGCCGAATACCAGGGCCGGGGTTCTGGCCAACTGGTCGGCACGCACACCTTGCCGAAAATGCCGGGCGATGAAGGCCGGGCTGGCCAATGCCCGGTAACGCATCGCCCCCAGCAGCACGCTGCGGGCGCCGGACACGGGTCGCTCGCTGGCACACAGGCAGGCCGCCACTTCCCCTGCGCGCATGCGTTTGAGGCCGACGGTCTGATCTTCGACGATCAGGTCCAGCAACAAATGCTGATCCGCACAAAAATCCCCTACGGCTTGCGCCCACCAGGTCGCCAGACTGTCAGCGTTCAGAGCGATACGCAGGCGCTCTGGCAGTCCTTCTTCGTCCAACGCCGGGACCAATGTTTGCAAATCGCGCTCAAGCAAACGCACCTGCTGCACATGATTGAGCAGACGCCGGCCAATCTCGGTCGGCGACGGCGGCGTGCCCCGCACCAGCACCGGTTGGCCGACCCGTGCTTCAAGCAATTTGATGCGCTGGGAAATCGCCGATTGCGACAAGCCCAGTACCTGCGCAGCCCGTTCGAAACCCGCCTGCTCGACCACCGCGGCCAAGGCAGAAAGCAATTTATAGTCGAACATCAGTTTTCCTAATGAGCGATCACCACTATTGGTTTTTCTTATACAGCGTCCTGCCGGAGAATGGCCAGCAAGAACTCTTGAACAGGATCACTCACATGGCTGGCGAAACTTCATTGGCAACATTGCTGCGCAGCATGAGCCCGCAACTCAACGCCGGCGAATACGTGTTTTGCACTCTGCATGACGGGCGATTGCCTTCAGGCGTGGACATCATTGGCAGCTTCCGTGAACAGGAAGGCCTGACCGTGATTCTCGAACGCTCTCACGCCGAACAAGCCGGTTTCAGCTTCGACTACGTCGCGGCCTGGATCACCCTGAACGTGCACTCGGCCCTCGAAGCCGTCGGCCTGACCGCCGCCTTCACCACGGCACTGGGCAAGGCCGGCATCAGTTGCAACGTGATTGCCGGCTATTACCACGACCATTTATTCGTCGGCCAGGCCGACGCCGAGCGCGCCATGCAGGTGTTGCGCGACCTCGCAGCCAACGCGGAGTAGCAACTATGTGGCAAAGCTATGTAAACGGCCTGCTGGTGGCCGCGGGCCTGATCATGGCGATCGGTACCCAAAACGCCTTTGTACTGGCCCAGAGTCTGCGACGTGAACATCATTTGCCGGTGGCGGCACTGTGCGTGACCTGCGATGCGTTGCTGGTGGCCGCCGGGGTGTTCGGGTTGGCGACGGTGCTGGCGCAGAACCCGACTTTACTGGCAGTGGCCCGCTGGGGTGGCGCTGTATTTCTGATTTGGTATGGCAGCCAGGCGTTGCGCCGTGCCTGTTCGAAACAAAGTCTGCAGCAGGGTGAAAACCAGACGGTGCGCTCTTTGCGCGCGGTGATGCTCAGTGCGCTGGCAGTGACGCTGCTCAACCCCCATGTGTATCTGGACACCGTCCTGTTGATCGGTTCGCTCGGCGCGCAGCAGACAGAACCCGGCGCTTATGTGGTCGGTGCAGCCAGTGCCTCGTTGCTGTGGTTTTTCACCCTCGCACTGGGCGCGGCGTGGCTGGCTCCGTGGCTGGCTCGACCGGGCACCTGGCGAATTCTCGACCTGTTGGTCGCGGTCATGATGTTCGCTGTAGCGTTGCAACTGATCATGGCTGGTTGATTTATTCCAAAAGGCTCTGGAACCTCTATTCCACACAGTTGTTGCGTGGTTATGCCGCACCCCCGGTGCTATGATCCGACTCCTGCGCCGCAAAGAGTATAAAACTCCCCGGCGCTTGTCTGGCCGCCCGTGATCGGCCTTGCGCTCACCGCAACTGACCTGATTAGGAGATCCACCATGGCTTTCGAATTGCCGCCACTGCCTTACGCACACGATGCACTGCAGCCGCACATTTCCAAGGAAACTCTGGAATACCACCACGACAAGCACCACAACACCTACGTCGTGAACCTGAACAACCTGGTGCCAGGCACCGAGTTCGAAGGCAAGACCCTGGAAGAAATCGTCAAGACTTCCTCGGGCGGCATCTTCAACAACGCCGCTCAGGTCTGGAACCACACTTTCTACTGGAACTGCCTGGCGCCAAACGCCGGCGGTCAACCAACCGGCGCACTGGCTGAAGCCATCAACGCTGCGTTCGGTTCGTTCGACAAGTTCAAGGAAGAGTTCAGCAAGACGTCCATCGGCACCTTCGGTTCCGGCTGGGGCTGGCTGGTGAAAAAGGCTGACGGCTCCCTGGCCCTGGCCAGCACCATCGGCGCCGGCAACCCGCTGACCAACGGCGACACCCCGCTGCTGACCTGCGACGTCTGGGAACACGCTTATTACATCGACTACCGCAACCTGCGTCCTAAGTACGTCGAAGCGTTCTGGAACCTGGTCAACTGGAAATTCGTGGCTGAGCAGTTCGAAGGCAAAACCTTCACCGCTTAAGCTCGATGCCAGACAAAAAACCCGGCTTTTGCCGGGTTTTTTTATAGAAGGATATGAGCAGAGGAACGGTGGTGACTGTTCCGCCGTCTTCGCGAGCAGGCTCGCTCCCACAGGGGAACCGGATACATCTGCAAGAGATTGGTTGGCTGTCAGGCCGTCTTCGCGAGCAGGCTCGCTCCCACAATGGGTCGCCGTACACCCGCTGCTTTCACCACTCATCAGGCCGAGCGTTAGCTCGCCTTCAGCTCTTGATCTTGATCCACCCGCCCCATCGGAAGGCTGAGTGGAGGTGTTCATCCGGGGATTGGCGCACAGCGCCGTTCGACGCAGTCGAACACATTGCATGCAGGTGCAGCGAAGCCAACCGGAGGGCGATGCCCCCGGATGAATGCCGGAGCGAAGGAATCCCGAGCCCTGGCGAGGGGCCGGACGCTCGGGGCGAGCGTTTTTTTGCTTATTTTTTTGAGGCGTTTGTCAAAAAAGTGAGTCGCCGTAAGGGCGAAACCGCCAGTGGCCGTTACCGCAACAACGGATATGTACTCCGACAACCCAGAGCTTGGTCGACCCTAAAGCCGCCAAGATAAAGAGAACAACAACGCAAGCCAATTTCCCACGATGAAACCAGCCTTCAACCCCTTGCCCCGGCGCCACAGCCGTCTAACATCAGTCAGAAGGAAAATATCTCCACATCCCTCCTCAAGTTGAAGGACTCGACAACCGACACAGTACTAATCGGACAATTACCGCAGACAACTGCATATCGGCCAAGCTGCAGGCAAAATCCCCCATGGATGATTGTCCCTTTGACTGCCATCACGGGATTGCCAATACTCATGGCAACTTGATGCTACCCGCACGGAACAAGGAATAACCCTTTGAAGCTGGAACTCAAGAACAGCTTGTCGGTGAAGTTGCTCCGGGTCGTACTCCTGTCGGCATTGATCGTCGGCGTGGTCTTGAGCTGCGCGCAGATCGTGTTTGATGCCTACAAAACACGCCAGGCCGTTGCCGGCGATGCCGAACGCATCCTCGACATGTTCCGCGATCCCTCGACCCAGGCCGTCTACAGCCTGGACCGGGAAATGGGCATGCAGGTCATCGAAGGCCTGTTTCAGGACGATGCCGTGCGCCAGGCCTCCATCGGCCACCCCAATGAAGCCATGCTCGCGCAGAAATCCCGCGAGCTGCAGCACTCCAGCAGTCGCTGGCTGACCGACCTGATTCTCGGCAAGGAACGCACCTTCACCACCCAATTGGTGGGACGCGGCCCTTACAGCGAGTACTACGGCGACCTGAGTATCACCCTCGACACCGCCACCTATGGGCAAGGCTTTATCGTCAGTTCGGTGATCATCTTCATATCCGGCGTGTTGCGCGCCCTGGCGATGGGGCTGGTGTTGTATCTGGTGTATCACTGGTTGCTGACCAAGCCCCTGTCGCGGATTATCGAACACCTGACCGAAATCAACCCGGATCGTCCCAGCGAACACAAGATCCCGCTGCTCAAGGGTCACGAAAAAAACGAGCTGGGGATCTGGATCAACACCGCCAACCAGTTGCTGGAGTCCATCGAGCGCAACACCCATTTGCGCCACGAGGCGGAAAACAGTCTGTTGCGCATGGCCCAGTACGATTTCCTCACCGGCCTGCCGAATCGTCAGCAACTCCAATCACAACTGGACAAGATTCTGGTTGACGCCGGCAAGCTGCAACGACGGGTGGCCGTGCTGTGTGTCGGCCTCGATGACTTCAAGGGCATCAACGAACAGTTCAGCTACCAGACCGGCGACCAGCTGTTGCTGGCCCTGGCCGATCGCCTGCGTGCGCACAGTGGACGCCTTGGTGCCCTCGCCCGCCTCGGGGGCGACCAGTTTGCCCTGGTGCAGGCCGATATCGAACAACCCTACGAAGCCGCCGAGCTGGCCCAAAGCATTCTCGATGACCTGGAAGCGGCGTTTGCCCTCGATCATCAGGAAATCCGCCTGCGCGCCACCATCGGCATCACCCTGTTCCCCGAAGACGGTGACAGCACCGAGAAGCTGCTGCAGAAAGCCGAGCAGACCATGACCCTGGCCAAGACTCGCTCGCGCAACCGCTATCAGTTCTACATCGCCAGCGTCGACACCGAGATGCGCCGCCGTCGCGAGCTGGAAAAAGACCTGCGCGATGCCTTGGTCCGCGAGCAGTTCTACCTCGTCTATCAACCACAGATCAGCTACCGCGACCACCGGGTAGTCGGCGTCGAGGCTTTGATTCGCTGGCAGCATCCGGAACACGGGCTGGTTCCGCCGGACCTGTTCATCCCGCTGGCCGAGCAGAACGGCACCATCATTGCCATTGGCGAGTGGGTGCTGGATCAGGCTTGCAAGCAATTGCGAGACTGGCATGACCAGGGTTTCAGCGACCTGCGCATGGCGGTGAACCTGTCCACCGTGCAACTGCACCACGCCGAGTTGCCAAGGGTGGTCAACAACCTGCTGCAGATGTATCGCCTGCCACCGCGCAGCCTGGAGCTGGAGGTGACCGAAACCGGCCTGATGGAAGACATCAGCACCGCCGCCCAGCACTTGCTCAGCCTGCGTCGCTCCGGGGCGCTGATCGCGATCGACGACTTCGGTACGGGTTATTCCTCACTGAGCTACCTGAAAAGCCTGCCGCTGGACAAGATCAAGATCGACAAGAGTTTCGTTCAGGACCTGCTCGATGATGACGACGACGCAACCATCGTTCGCGCCATCATCCAATTGGGCAAGAGCCTGGGCATGCAGGTGATCGCCGAAGGTGTGGAAACGGCCGAACAGGAGGCTTACATCATCTCCGAAGGCTGCCACGAAGGTCAGGGTTATCACTACAGCAAACCGTTGCCGGCAAGGGAATTGGGCGCTTATCTGAAGCAGGCCCAGCGTAGTAACGCCGCTATTTTGTAACCTCTGTAGGAGCGAGCTCGCTTGCGATGGACTCACAGGCGACGCGTTTTGTCAGACAGCACGCGTTATCGTTAACGTCCATCGCGAGCAAGCTCGCTCCTACAGATCTGCTACACCCGTCCCGTGAATAAGAAATATTTCCAAGCACAACCCTTTACACATAATGCGAAAGATTTGCATTATGTGGCAGTTTTGCGCGCCGGGCGCGCCATTCCACCCCCTCTCGAAGCAGGATGTTCGCCATGATTCGTATGCCTCTGGCTACCGCCAGTCTGTTGGCCATCGCAATTTCCCTCGCCGGTTGCGGTGAAGGCAAAGACAAGGAAAAAGCTGCCGCACCAGCGCCGGCTGCCAGCACCGCTGCTGCCCCGGCTGCTCCAGCCGCTGCACCTGCCGCTGCCGGTAAAGTCGATGAAGCCGCTGCCAAAGCCGTTGTCGCCCATTACGCCGACATCGTTTTCGCTGTCTACAGCGATGCCGAATCCACCGCGAAAACCCTGCAAACCGCTGTAGACGCCTTCCTCGCCAAGCCGAACGCCGACACCCTGAAAGCCGCCAAGGCTGCCTGGATCGCCGCCCGCGTTCCTTACCTGCAGAGCGAAGTCTTCCGCTTCGGCAACACCATCATCGACGACTGGGAAGGTCAGGTGAACGCCTGGCCACTGGACGAAGGCCTGATCGACTACGTCGACAAATCCTACGAGCACGCGCTGGGTAACCCGGGTGCCACCGCCAACATCATCGCCAACACTCAGATTCAGGTCGGCGAAGACAAGGTCGACGTGAAAGACATCACCCCGGAAAAACTCGCCAGCCTGAACGAGCTGGGCGGTTCCGAGGCCAACGTCGCCACTGGCTACCACGCCATCGAATTCCTGCTCTGGGGCCAGGACCTGAACGGCACCGGCCCTGGCGCCGGCAACCGCCCTGCTTCCGATTACCTGGAAGGCAAAGGCGCCACCGGCGGCCACAACGACCGTCGCCGTGCCTACCTGAAAGCCGTGACCCAACTGCTGGTCAGCGATCTGGAAGAAATGGTCGGCAACTGGAAGCCGAACGTGGCCGACAACTACCGCGCCACCCTGGAAGCGGAACCGGCTGAAAGCGGCCTGCGTAAAATGCTGTTCGGCATGGGCAGCTTGTCCCTGGGCGAACTGGCGGGCGAACGCATGAAGGTTTCCCTGGAAGCCAACTCCCCGGAAGACGAACACGACTGCTTCAGCGACAACACCCACAACTCGCAGTTCTACGATGCCAAAGGCGTTCGTAACGTCTACCTGGGCGAATACACCCGTGTCGACGGCACCAAAATGACGGGTGCCAGCCTGTCGTCCCTGGTGGCCAAAGTCGACCCGGCTGCCGACACCGCACTGAAAGCCGATCTGGCCGCGACTGAAGCCAAGATGCAGGTCATCGTCGACCACGCCAACAAGGGTGAGCACTACGACCAGTTGATCGCTGCCGGCAACACCGCCGGCAACCAGATTGTCCGTGACGCCATCGCTTCGCTGGTCAAGCAGACCGGTTCGATCGAAGCCGCCGCTGGCAAACTGGGTATCAGCGACCTGAACCCGGACAACGCTGATCACGAGTTCTGATCAACGCTGGCTGAATAAAGAGGCGACCTTCGGGTCGCCTTTTTGTTGGCCTGAACACGCCCCATTGTGGGAGCGAGCCTGCTCGCGAAAGGGCCATCATTGGCAACATCTTCGGTGCGACCATTACCGCTTTCGCGAGCAGGCTCGCTCCCACAGGAGTTTGTAATGTGTTCATGGGGTGTGCCCCACCTCAAGCAAACGATAATTCCTCTTATTCAAACCCCCCTACCCTGTTAGACTTTGCGCCCTTGTTTTGCTCGTCTTGCAGGATGTCTGATGCCCCCGCTGCCTCTTCGCTTGTCCGCACTGTTCCTGGCCCTGGGCCTGAGTGCCTGCGATGACGCCCCGCGTTTTACCAAGGCAGAACCCGGTGAAGCCCGCTCCGGGGGCAGTGCGACCGTGCGCAAGACCGATCAGAACGCCTTTTCGCTGCCATCGGCCAACCTGCCGCCATCGCGGCGCGTGGACTTCAGTGTCGGCAACAGTTTCTTCCGCAACCCTTGGGTCATCGCCCCGTCGACCACGACCGCCCGTGACGGCCTCGGCCCCTTGTTCAACACCAACGCCTGCCAGGGTTGCCATATCAAGGACGGTCGCGGTCACCCGCCTGCGCCGGATGCGCAGAATGCCGTGTCGATGCTGGTGCGCCTGTCGATTCCCGATGCTCCCGCCTACGCCAGGATCATCGAGCAACAGGGTGTCGTACCGGAGCCGATCTACGGCGGACAATTCCAGGACATGGCCGTGCCCGGCGTAGTCCCGGAAGGCAAGGTGCGGGTCGATTACACGCCAGTGCCGGTTCGCTTCAAGGACGGCACCGTAGTCGAGCTGCGCAAGCCGACCTTGAACATCACCCAATTGGGTTACGGCCCGATGCACCCCGACACCCGCTTCTCGGCCCGGGTTGCACCGCCGATGATCGGCCTGGGCTTGCTGGAAGCCATCCCGGAAGAGGCCATTCTGGCGAACGCCGAGGCGCAGGCTAAAGAGAAAAACGGTATCGCCGGTCGACCGAACCGGGTCTGGGATGACACACAGCAAAAGACCGTTATTGGACGATTTGGCTGGAAAGCCGGGCAACCGACCCTCAATCAACAAAATGTTCACGCGTTTTCCGGTGATATGGGCCTCACGACCAGCCTGAGACCCTTTGATGACTGCACCGATGCGCAAACCACCTGCAAACAGGCACCGAGCGGCGCCGGCCCCGATGGCGAGCCGGAAGTCAGCGACAACATCCTGCGTCTGGTGCTGTTCTACACCCGCAACCTCGCCGTCCCGGCGCGCCGCGATGTCGGCGCGCCTGAAGTGCTGGCCGGCAAGAATCTGTTTTACCAGGCCGGTTGCCAGTCCTGTCACACACCGAAATACACCACCGCCGCCAACGCCGCCGAACCTGAGCTGGCCAATCAAGAGATTCGCCCTTACAGCGATCTGCTGTTGCACGACATGGGCGACGGCCTGGCCGACAACCGCAGCGAATTCCAGGCCGGCGGTCGCGACTGGCGTACCCCGCCGTTGTGGGGCATCGGACTGACCGAAGCGGTCAGTGGCCACACCCAGTTTTTGCACGACGGCCGCGCCCGCAACCTGCTCGAAGCCGTGCTCTGGCATGGCGGCGAAGCTGCAGCTGCGCAACAACAGGTTTTGACTTTCAATGCCGAGCAGCGCGCTGCGTTGCTGGCGTTCTTGAATTCCCTTTAATACCCATTCCACCCGCGGGAGCCCGACATGTTCCGTCCCAAATTGTTGTTCACCAGCCTTGCCGCGCTAGCCTTGGGCGCTTGTTCGCCACAGGACCCGCAAGCCGTCACTTCGGCGGCCATCGCCAAATCCGTGATACTGCCGACCTACACCCGCTGGGTCGAAGCCGACCGCCAACTGGCCATCAGTGCCCTGGCGTACTGCGAAGGCAAGGAAACCCTCGACACCGCCCGCGCCGATTTCCTGCACGCACAAAAAGCCTGGGCCGAGCTGCAACCGCTGCTGATCGGGCCGCTGGCCGAGGGCAATCGTTCGTGGCAGGTGCAGTTCTGGCCGGACAAGAAGAACCTCGTCGGCCGTCAGGTCGAACAACTGGTCACCGCGCAGCCTCAGATCGATGCCGCCGCGCTGGCCAAGTCCAGCGTTGTGGTTCAGGGGCTGTCGGCCTACGAATACATCCTGTTCGACAGCAAGCCTGATGTAGCCAACGCCGAGCAGAAGACCAAGTATTGCCCTCTGCTGATCGCCATTGGCGAGCGCCAGAAGCAGCTGGCCGAAGAGATCCTTAAAAGCTGGAACAACACCGACGGCATGCTCGCGCAGATGAGCAAGTTCCCCAACCAGCGCTACGCCGACTCCCACGAAGCAATCGCCGATCTGCTGCGTGTACAGGTCACCGCCCTCGACAGTTTGAAGAAAAAGCTCGGCACGCCGATGGGCCGCCAGAGCAAGGGCGTTCCACAACCGTTCCAGGCCGATGCGTGGCGCAGCCAGTCGTCCCTTACCAGCATGGAAGCCAGCCTCGCCGCCGCCAAAACGGTCTGGGAAGGTGTCGACAATAAAGGCCTGCGAGGCCTGTTGCCAAGTGAGCAAAAACCATTGGCCGACAAGATCGACGCCGCCTATGCCGCGTCGTTGAAACTGTTCGCCAGCAACCAGCGCTCGCTGACCGAACTGCTCGGTGAAGATGCCGGTCGCCAGCAACTCAACGACATCTACGACAGCCTCAACGTCGTCCACCGCCTGCACGAAGGCGAGCTGGCCAAGGCGCTGGGTATCCAACTGGGCTTCAACGCCAACGACGGTGACTGATGAGGGCGAGTGCCATGCTGCGACGCCAGGCTCTGACTTTAGGTAGTTTGCTGCTGGGAGCAGTGACACTGGGCGGCTGGACGCTGTTCAAGCGCAAGGATCAGAGCCCGCTGCTGCTTTCGGCGCGGGACGATACCGACGGCAAGCATTACGCCGTCGGTTATCGGTTGGACGGCACCCGGGTGTTCGCCACCCGGGTCGGTCAGCGCTGCCACGACATCATCAACCACCCGACGTTGCCGATCGCACTGTTTGTCGCCCGGCGGCCGGGCACCGAGAGTTACCTGATCGACTTGCGTGACGGCACCCTGCTGCAAACCGTGACGTCCCGGCCGAACCGGCACTTCTACGGTCACGCGGTGATTCATCAGAGCGGCGATTGGCTGTACGCCACCGAAAACGATACGAGCGATCCGGGTCGCGGCCTGCTCGGCGTGTACACATTCGAAGGCGAACGGCTGGTCCATAGCGGCGAGATTTCCACCCACGGCATCGGGCCGCATCAGGTGTCGTGGATGCCCGACGGCGAAACCCTGGTGGTGGCTAACGGCGGGATTCGTACCGAGGCCGAAAGCCGCGTCGAGATGAACCTCGATGCCATGGAGCCGAGCCTGGTCCTGATGCAACGCGACGGCACATTGCTGAGCAAGGAAACCCTCGCCCAGCAGATGAACAGCGTGCGTCACCTGGGCATTGCCAGCGACGGCACCATTGTCGCCGGCCAGCAATTCATGGGGGCGGCTCATGAGCCTTCGGAACTGCTGGCGATCAAGCGTCCCGGTCAACCCTTCGTGGCGTTCCCGGTGCCCGAGCACCAGTTGCAGGCGATGGGGCACTACACCGCGAGCGTCGCAGTGCACAGCGACTTGCGCCTGGTGGCGTTGACCGCGCCCCGGGGCAACCGCTTTTTCATCTGGGACCTGGACAGTGGCGAAGTGCGCCTGGACGCGCCACTTCCCGATTGCGCCGGGGTTGGCGCGGTGGCCGACGGTTTTGTCGTGACCTCGGGCCAGGGACGCTGCCGGTACTACGATTGCCGTCAGACAGATCTGGTTGCAAAACCGCTGGAACTGCCGGCGGGGCTCTGGGACAACCATCTTCATCTGATCTGAGATTGCCCTGCTCGTTGTAGTAGCGAGCTTGCTCGCGATGGACGTTAACGATTACGCGTGTTTACTGGGTAAACGCAGCGCTCTTGAGTCCATCGCGAGCAAGCTTCGCTCCTACAGGATTTGCACCTGCCTGTAACAAGTGCCAGTTGGATTCCCCTTCCTACTCGCGGTAATGTTCCCCCCTGTCTCACCTGATTTACTCCAAGGAACTGGAAATATGCTGCGTCGCCGCATGCTGATCATGTTGGGTGTTGTTCTGCTGATCGTGCTGGTGCTGGCCGGGTATAAAGCCTTCTCCATCTACACGATGATCCAGGGCTTCTCCGCGCCGAAGCCACCCATCAGCGTCGCCGTGGCCACGGCTACCGAACGGCCCTGGCAAGCTCGCCTGCCCACCGTAGGCACCCTCAAGGCGTTGCAAGGCGTGGACCTGAGCCTGGAGGCCGACGGCACCGTCGTCGATGTGCAGTTCGAGTCAGGGCAGAAGGTCAAGGCCGGTCAACCCATCGTCCGGCTCGACAGCGCCGTTGAAAGTGCCTTGCTCGAAACCGCCCTGGCCGACCTCGGACTGGCCCAGGTGGATTACAGCCGTGGCAGTCAACTGGTGGGCAGCCAGGCCATTTCCAAGGGTGAGTTCGATCGACTCTCGGCGGTACTGAAAAAGAGCAAGGCCACGGTCAATCAACTTAAGGCTGCGCTCGGCAAGAAAAGCATCCTCGCCCCCTTCAGCGGCACCATCGGCATTCGTCAGGTGGACGTCGGCGACTACGTGGCCACCGGCACCATGATTGCCACCCTCCAGGACCTCAGCAGTCTGTACGTCGACTTTTTCGTACCTGAACAGTCCGTGCCGAAGATTGCCGTCGGTCAGCCGGTGCAGATCATAGTGGCGGCTTTTCCGACGGAGACGTTCCCCGGCACCATCAGCGCGATCAACCCGAAAGTCGAGAACAGCACGCGCAACGTGCAGGTCCGCGCAACCCTGGCCAACCCCGACGGCAAGCTGCTGCCGGGAATGTTCGCCAGCCTGCAGGTCATTTTGCCCGACCCGCAGCCACGCATCGTCGTGCCTGAAAGCGCGATCACCTACACGCTCTATGGCAACTCGGTCTATATCGCCGCCCAGAAAAAAGCCGAAGACGGCAGCGTGGAAAAAGACGACAAGGGCCAACCTGTCCTGATCGCCGAACGGCGTTTCGTCGAAACCGGCGAACGCCGTGATGGCATGGTGATGATCACCAAAGGCGTGCAGAACGGTGAAATTGTGGTGACCGCCGGCCAGATCAAACTGGACAATGGTGCGCACATCGCCATCAGCGACGACAAGACCCTGGCCGAGAAAAACGGCCAGCCCCGCGCTGACGGATCAAGGAACCCCTGATGGCTTTTACTGATCCGTTCATTCGCCGCCCGGTGCTTGCCACCGTGGTCAGCCTGCTGATCGTGCTGCTGGGCTTCCAGGCCTGGAGCAAGTTGCCGCTGCGCCAGTATCCACAAATGGAAAACGCCCTGATCACGGTGACCACCGCGTACCCGGGGGCCAACGCCGAAACCATCCAGGGCTACATCACCCAACCGATGCAACAGAGCCTGGCCAGCGCCGAGGGCATCGATTACATGACCTCGGTCAGTCGCCAGAATTTCTCGGTGATTTCGATCTATGCGCGCATCGGCGCCAATAGCGATCGCCTGTTCACCGAACTGTTGGCCAAGGCCAACGAGGTCAAGAACCAGTTGCCTCAGGACGCCGAAGACCCGGTCCTGAGCAAGGAAGCTGCCGACGCCTCGGCGCTGATGTACATCAGTTTTTTCAGCAAGGAATTGAGCAACCCGCAGATCACTGACTACCTGTCGCGGGTGATCCAGCCGAAACTGGCGACCCTGCCGGGCATGGCCGAAGCCGAGATTCTCGGCAACCAGGTATTTGCGATGCGCCTGTGGCTGGACCCGGTGAAGCTTGCCGGTTTCGGCCTGAGTGCCAGCGACGTGACCAACGCGGTACGCCAATACAACTTTCTCTCCGCCGCCGGCGAAGTGAAAGGCGAGTATGTGGTCACCAGCATCAACGCCAGTACCGAGCTCAAGTCCGCAGAAGCGTTCGCGGCGATCCCGCTCAAGGTCGATGGCGACAGTCGCGTGCTGTTGCGTGATGTCGCACGGGTGGAGATGGGTGCGGAAAACTACGACACCATCAGTTCCTTCGGCGGCACGCCCTCGGTGTACATCGGCATCAAGGCCACGCCGGGCGCCAACCCGCTGGACGTGATCAAGGAAGTGCGCAAGATCATGCCGGATCTTGAAGCCCAACTGCCGCCGAACCTCAAGGGTGAAATCGCCTACGACGCCACACTGTTCATCCAGGCCTCGATCGATGAAGTGGTGAAAACCCTGTTCGAAGCGGTGTTGATCGTGATCGTGGTGGTCTTCCTGTTCCTTGGTGCGCTGCGGTCGGTGGTGATCCCGGTCGTCACCATCCCGCTGTCGATGATCGGCGTGATGTTCTTCATGCAGATGATGGGGTATTCGATCAATCTGCTGACGCTGCTGGCGATGGTGCTGGCCATCGGTCTGGTGGTCGATGACGCCATTGTTGTCGTGGAAAACATTCACCGTCATATCGAGGAAGGCAAGTCGCCGCTGGACGCGGCCATTGAAGGCGCCCGGGAAATCGCCATGCCGGTGGTATCGATGACCATCACCCTGGCGGCAGTGTATGCGCCGATCGGCTTCCTGACGGGGCTGACGGGGGCACTGTTCAAGGAGTTCGCCCTGACCCTGGCAGGGGCTGTGGTGATCTCCGGCGTCGTGGCCCTGACGCTGTCGCCGATGATGTGCGCCTTCCTGCTGCGTCACGATGAAAACCCCACCGGCCTGGCCCATCGTCTCGACCTGATTTTCGAAGGCCTCAAGCGCCGGTACCAACTCCTGCTGCACGGTACCCTTAACACCCGACCGGTGGTGTTGGTCTTTGCCGTCATCGTGCTGTGCCTGATTCCGGTACTGCTCAAGTTCACCAAGTCGGAACTGGCACCGGATGAGGACCAGGGCATCATTTTCATGATGGCCAACGCCCCGCAACCAACCAACCTCGACTACCTGAACACCTACACCGACGAGTTCATCTCGATCTTCAAGGCGTTTCCCGAGTACTACTCCTCGTTCCAGATCAACGGCTTCAATGGCGTGCAATCGGGCATCGGCGGCTTCCTGCTCAAGCCCTGGAACGAGCGCAGCCGGACCCAGATGCAGATCCTGCCCGACGTTCAGGCCAAGCTGGAGAGCATTCCGGGGCTACAGATTTTCGGCTTCAACCTGCCGTCGTTACCAGGCACAGGTGAGGGTCTGCCCTTCCAGTTCGTCATCAATACCGCCAACGATTACGAGTTGCTGCTGCAAGTGGTGGACCGGGTGAAAAAACGCGCGATGGAATCCGGCAAGTTCGCTTTCGTCGACGTCGACCTGGCCTTCGACAAACCCGAAGTAGTGGTGGATATCGATCGTGCCAAGGCTGCGCAGATGGGCGTGTCGATGCAGGACCTGGGTGGAACGCTGGCGACCTTGCTCGGCGAAGCGGAGATCAACCGGTTTACCATTGAAGGCCGTAGCTACAAAGTCATTGCCCAGGTGGAGCGACCCTTCCGGGATAACCCTGACTGGCTGAACAATTACTACGTCAGGAACACCCAGGGTGAATTGCTGGCCCTGTCGACACTGATTACCGTGACCGACCGGGCGCGCCCACGGCAATTGAACCAGTTCCAGCAACTCAACTCGGCCATTCTTTCCGGGGTACCGCTGGTCAGCATGGGCGAAGCCATCGACACCGTGCGCCAGTTCGCCCGTGAAGAAGCGCCTGTAGGGTTTGCCATCGACTACGCCGGCGCATCACGGCAATACGTGCAGGAAGGCAGCGCCTTGTGGGTCACCTTTGCCCTGGCATTGGCGATCATTTTCCTGGTGCTGGCTGCGCAGTTCGAAAGCTTCCGCGATCCGCTGGTGATTCTGGTGACCGTGCCGCTGTCGATTTGTGGCGCGTTGCTGCCGCTGTTTCTCGGCTGGTCGAGCATGAACATCTACACCCAGGTCGGATTGGTGACACTGATCGGGTTGATCAGCAAGCACGGGATTCTGATCGTCGAGTTCGCCAACCAGTTGCGCAAGGACAAGGGCCTGACACCGCGCGAGGCCGTGGAGGAAGCCGCGGCTATTCGCCTGCGTCCGGTGTTGATGACGACCGCTGCGATGGTATTCGGCATGGTACCGCTGATCATCGCCACGGGGGCCGGGGCGGTCAGCCGGTTCGATATCGGTACCGTGATTGCGACCGGGATGTCGATCGGCACGCTGTTTACGTTGTTTGTGTTGCCATGCGTTTATACGTTGTTGGCAAAACCCGATAAGCCGTTGCACTGATAACCTGTGGGAGCGAGCCTGCTCGCGAATGCACTGAAACAGCCGGCACGA
>NZ_JBSVWS010000121.1:0-18884 GCF_054071155.1 Pseudomonas sp. SDO5532_S415
TTCGCGAGCAGGCTCGCTCCCACAGGGGTACGCGATCAACTGTGGGAGCAAGCCTGCTCGCGAAAGCGGCGGTTGAGATTAAGTCAATCCAATGCCTAACGCCCACCACCCAGATCAACAAAAGTCCCGGTCGCATAAGAAGCCTTGTCCGACAGCAACCAGACAATCGCCTCGGCCACTTCATCCGGCCGCCCGCCCCGGGCCATGGGGATGGCCGATTCAAGTTTGCTGACTCGATCCGGATCGCCGCTCAGCGCGTGGAAATCGGTGTAGATGTAACCCGGTCGCACCGCGTTGACGCGAATCCCCTCACCCGCCACTTCCTTGGACAGGCCGATGGTGAAGGTGTCGAGCGCGCCTTTGGAGGCGGCGTAGTCGACGTACTCGTTGGGGGAACCGAGCCGTGCGGCGACCGAAGACACGTTGACGATGCTGCCGCCCTGCCCGCCGTGCTTGGGCGACATGCGCAGGATCGCGTGCTTGGCGCACAGGACCGGCGCCAGCACATTGGTCTTGAGGATTTTCAGAATGCGGAATTCGGACATTTCGTCGACCCGGGACTTGTGCCCCACGGTGCCGGCATTGTTCACCAGCGCCGTGACCCGCCCCAGTTCGTTGTCCACGCGATGAAACAGCGCGATCACTTCATCTTCGATGCTGACATCGGCGCGCACCGCAATGGCTTGCGCACCCAAGGCACGGACTTGCTCCAGCACACCTTGCGCGGCCTCTTCGTCAGACTGATAGTTGATGCAGATCCGATAGCCTTGCTCGGCGGCCAACAGGGCTGTGGCGGCGCCAATGCCGCGACTGCCGCCGGTGATGACAATGACTTTTTCCATGCAAGCTTTCCCCGTTTCAAGCGTATGCGGTCGGGGGGAAGAATAACCGGCCTTTTCGGTTTTTGCATGGCTTCGGTGGTGTTTGCCCGGACGCCATCGCGGGCAAGCCCGGCTCCCACAGGTTTTGCATATCCTGTGGGAGCGTGGCTTGCCCGCGATGAACGATAACGCGGTCTATCAGGCCAGCGCCAACTGCTCAGAACGGTGAATCTCCTTCATGAACCGTTCAGCCGGCAGCGGATGCCCGAGCAAATAGCCCTGCAACGAATCGCAACCGAGTTGAGTCAGGAAGTCCTGCTGCACGCCGGTCTCCACGCCTTCAGCGACGATACGCAGGCCCAGCGCCTGACCGAGGGCGACGATGGCGGAAACGATGGCGGCATCGTCGCTGTCACGCTCCAGGTCACGCACGAATCCGCGGTCGATCTTCAGCTCATTGGCCGGCAGGCGCTTGAGGTACATCAGGCTCGAATAACCGGTACCGAAGTCATCGATGGACAGATCGACACCCATTTCCGACAGCTCCTGCAGCACTGTCATGCTCGCATCGGCATCACTCATGGCAGTCGTTTCGGTAATTTCCAGGGTCAGGCTGTTGGCCGGCAAGTGGTGCGTGGCCAGGGCCCTGGCCACGCTCTGCACCAACCCGGCGTGGCAAAACTGCAAGGCCGAGAGGTTCACCGCAATGCGCCAGTCGGTGTAGCCGAGGACGTACCACTCGCGCATCTGCCGGCAGGCTTCGTTGAGCACCCAATCGCCAATCGGGATGATCAGCCCGGTCTTCTCCGCCAGTTCAATGAACTTGTCCGGCAGCAGCATGCCCTGGGTCGGGTGTTCCCAGCGCAGCAACGCTTCGGCGCCGACGGGCTTGCCGTTATTGGCGTCGAACTTGGGCTGGTAATACAGGCTGAACTGTTGTTGCTCGACAGCGTTTCGCAGGTCTTGCAACAGTTGCAGCTGCTTGCGCGCGTTGCCGTTCATCGAGGCGTCAAAGAAGCTGTAGCCGTTTTTGCCCGCGCCCTTGGCGTGGTACATCGCGGCGTCTGCATTCATCAGCAATTCATGGGCGGTCTGACCATTGCCCGGATAGAGCGCAATGCCGACGCTGGCGGAGATTTGCAGATCGTGTTCGGCGACGCGGAACGAACGCGCGATCAACCCGACCTGACGCGCCGCCAGGTTCATCGCGTCATTCTGTTCGCTCAATTGCACCAGCAGCACGAACTCGTCGCCGCCGATACGCGCCAGGGTGTCCTGACTGCGCAAATCCTCGCGCAACCGCAGGCTGACTTCACGCAACAGCTGGTCGCCCATGTGATGGCCGAAGGCGTCGTTGACTGGTTTGAAGCCATCCAGATCGATGAACATCAACGCAAAACAGCCGCCCTCGGCGTCCACACGGGACATCGCCTGATCGATGCGGTCAGCCAGCAACACGCGATTCGGCAGGCCGGTCAGGGTGTCGTGCAGGGCCAGTTGGGTCAATTCGCGGTTGGCTTCGGTCAGTGACAAGGCCAGGCTGGCGGTGCGGGCTTCCAGGCGCGCATCGAGGATCGAGGTCAGCAAGGCGATGCTCAGCACCGCCAACGTGGTGATCAGCACCAGGTTGTCCAGGCCATTGCCGTTCAGACCGTTGCTGGCTGCACCGCAGAAACTGCCATCGGGAAAACGCGCCGCCGCCATGCCGGTGTAGTGCATGCCGACGATGGCAATCCCCATGATCACCGCTGCGCCGCCGCGGATCAGGCGCACATGGGGCGTGTGCTGACGCAGATGAAACGCAATCCATAAGGCCGCCCCGGACGCGCCGACCGCAATCAGCAACGAGGCGCTGAAGAGCGTCGGGTCGTAATCGATCCCCGGCTGCATGCGCATGGCGGCCATGCCGGTGTAATGCATGGCGCTGATCCCCGCGCCCATGGCCAATGCGCCGAACGCCAGTTGCGAGGCCGGCAATTGCGGCTGACTGACCAGCCACAGGGCAAAACCGCAGGACAGGATACCGATCAGCAGCGACAACAACGTAAGGGAGACGTCGTAACCCAGGTCGATTGGCAGCTTGAACGCGAGCATGCCGATAAAATGCATCGACCACACGCCGACGCCCATGGCGAAAGCGCCGCCCGCTGTCCATAAATGCACGGCACGCCCCTTGGCGGTGGCGATACGCCCGGTCAGGTCGAGCGCCGTGTATGAAGCGAGAATCGCGACACAGAGCGAGATGATAACCAGCGTGGGGGAATAACTACCGATGAGCATAAGACGTCTCGCCACCGCCCCCCGTACTGCTTCCTTTCTCGGTGGGGCAAATCGGGCGATTGTACTGATTCCGCCATTGAACGCACTGAAAAAGTAATCATTTAGCCATCAGGCCGATGAAACGCTTGTTTTAAGGTTTTACATTAACTGAAATTCGGGTTTGAAAATGACGTGGCAGACCCATTCGCCAGCATCCCACCGAGCAATGTGGCGAGGGAGCTTGCTCCCGTTGGGTCGCGAAGCGACCCTGAGATCGGTCCCCCCATGCTCAGATAAATCGAGCCAGTATTACGACCGCTTCGCGCTCGAGCGGGAGCAAGCTCCCTCGCCACAAGAAAAGCGGTTCAAAACAGATTAGTGATTTATTGGTTGTTGCCCACCTGAAGCTGCCCGTCCCACCCGCCACCCAACGCCGCAATCAACTGCACGCTGGCGATCAAGCGGCTCTGCAACAGGCTCAGGGCCGTACGTTCATTGCTCAACGCCGTGGCCTGAACCACCACCACATCCAAATAGGCAATCACGCCGGCCTTGTACTGATTCCGGGTCAGGCGCAAGGATTCGCGTGCCGCGTCCAGGGCTTGCTGGCGCACCACGGCTTCGTCCTCCAGGACCTTGAGCTGTATCAGGTAATCCTCCACTTCCCGGAAACCATCGAGCACGGTCTGGCGGTATTTGGCCACGGTTTCATCGTAAGCCGCTTCGCTGCGATCCACTTCCGCCGAACGCTGACCACCGTCGAACAGGGTCATGGCCAGTTGCGGCCCCACCGACCAGAAGCGGTTGGGCACGCTGAACAAGTCCTTCGAGGTACTGCTGCTGTAACCGCCGTTCAAACTCAGGGTCAGGTCCGGGTAGTAAGCCGCCTTGGCCACGCCGATGTTGGCGTTGGCGGCCATCACCGAGCGTTCGGCGGAGGCAATGTCCGGGCGCCGTTCCAGCAACTGCGATGGCAGGCTCAGCGGCACCTCGGGCAAAGCCGGAATGTCCTGGGTTTCAGCCAGTTTGAATTGCGCCGGCGGCAGGCCGATCAGCACGGCGATGGCGTTTTCGAACTGGGCGCGTTGCCAGATCAGATCGACCATGTCCGCCTCGGTGCTCTTGAGCTGGGTCTGCGCCTGAGCCACCGCGTCCTTGCCGGACACACCGGCACGGTACTGGTTTTCGGTCATGGTCAGCGAACGCCGGTAGGCCTCGACGGTCGCTTCCAGCAGACGCTTCTGCTCATCGATGACCCGCAATTGCAGGTAGTTCTGCACCAGCTCCGACTGCTGGCTCAGGCGCATCGCCGCCAGATCGGCATAGCTGGCCTCGGCGTTGGCGGTGTCGGCTTCCAGGCCACGGCGCAATTTACCCCAGACATCCGCTTCCCAGCTCACACCGGCCTGTGCGGTGTAGGTATCGCGAATACCGCTGGAGGTACTGGTCAGGCTCGAACTGCTGCTACCGCTACCCTGGCTGGAACGGTTTTTCCCGACGGTCAGGTCCACCGTCGGAAAAAACGCGCCTCGGGCACTACGCACCAAGGCCTGGGCCTGGCGGTATTGGGCTTCGGACTGGGCAACGGTCTGGTTGGCGCTGTTGAGCTTTTCGATCAGGCCATTGAGCTGCTGATCACCGTACAACTCCCACCAGGCACCACGGGCCAGGGCATCGCTCGGACTGGCCTGACGCCAGCCGGCCGCTTCCTTGTACTCCATCGGCGCAGCCGCTTGCGGGCGCTGGTAATCCGGGCCGATGGCGCAAGCACTGAGCATCGCCACGCACAGCGACAGGCTCAGCAACCGCGAGCCTCGGGCCTTGATCAACGATGTGGCCAGCGGTGTGGCCAGGTTGAATTGCGATGTGTCAGTCATAGCGGAGTTTCCAGAGCAGCATCGGTACGCACCCCACGCCAGTGGTTGAAGCGATGGCGCAGTTTGTCGAGATAGAGGTAAACCACCGGGGTGGTGTAAAGGGTCAGCACCTGGCTGAAGATCAGCCCGCCGATGATGGTCAGGCCCAGCGGCTGGCGCATTTCCGCCCCTTCGGCGCGACTCAGCAGCAAGGGCAAGGCACCGAGAATCGCCGCCAGGGTGGTCATCAGGATCGGCCGCAAACGTTGCAGACAGGCGTTTCGAATCGACTCCAGCGGTTCCATGCCTTGCTGGCGTTCGAGTTGCAAGGCCAGGTCGATCATCAGAATCGCGTTTTTCTTCACCACGCCGATCAGCAGGAACAACCCCAGCAATGAGATCAGGCTGAACTCGCCGCCCAGGGCATAGATCGACAGCAACGCGCCGACACCCGCCGACGGCAAGGTCGAGAGAATGGTCAGCGGATGAATATAGCTTTCATACAGCACGCCGAGCACCAGATACACCGCCACCAGCGCGCCAAGGATCATCCACGGCTGGCTTTTCTGGGTCGCGGCAAAGGCATCGGCGGTGCCGGCCATCTTGGCGATGACGTCTTCCGGCAAGCCCACCGAGGCAATGGCACGCTCGATGGCGGCACTGCCCTTCTCCACCGTCACCCCTTCGGCCATGTCAAAGGCAATGCTTTCCGAGGCGAACTGGCCTTCATGACTGACCCGATCGTCTTCCAGGCTGTTTTCGTAATGGGCAATGGTCGACAGCGGAATCCGCGCACCGTCTGCGGTGATCACCTGGACCTGCTTGAGGGTAATCGGGTCCTGGGCGTATTTCGGATTGACCTCCATCACCACTTGATACTGGTTGAGGCTGTCGTAAATGGTGGAAATCTGCCGCTGACTGTAGGCGTTGTTCAGCACCGCCGTGACCATGTCCATGTCCACGCCCAGGCGTTTGGCCTGGTCGCGGTCGACGATCAGCGTCACCTGCTGCGCCCCACGGCCTTCCCGGGCGTCAATCGCGGTCAGCTCCGGCAAGGCCTTGAGCGCCGTCACCACTTTCGGATACCACTCGCGCAACGCCCCCAGATCACCGCTTTGCAGGATGTAGGAATACTGCGACGAGGTCTGCTCGCGACCACCGCCGAATTGCAGGTCCTGGTCGGCCATCAGCATCAGCTGTGCACCAGGCACCTTGGGCATTTCCTTGCGTAGACGCTCGATGACCTTTTGCGCGGAAATATTGCGCTCCTTGATCGGTTTCAGGCGTACCAGCATGAACGCGTTGTTGGTGCCGTTGGTACCACCGATGAAGCCGGCAACGCTTTCCACCGCCGCGTCCTTCAACACCTCGCGGCGGAATATTTCCATTTTCGGCTGCATCACGCTGAACGACAGGCCGTCGTCGCCGCGTACGAAGCCGATCAGTTGGCCGGTATCCTGCTGAGGCAAAAATGTTTTTGGAACAACCACATACAGCGCGATGTTCACGCCGACTGTCACGAACAGACTTAGCAACGTCAATCGACGATGACGCAGCACCCAGTCGAGGCTGGTGGCGTATTTAGCGACCATCCACTCGTTGGCGCCCTGGCTCCAGCGTTGAAGGCGGTTTTCCTGACCCGGGGTGTGCGGCTTGAGCCAGCGGGCGCAAAGCATCGGGGTCAATGTCAGCGAGACCACCAGCGACACCACAATGGCGGCCGCCAGGGTAATGGAGAACTCGCGGAACAGGCTCTCGATGATTCCACCCATGAACAGGATCGACAGGAACACCGCTACCAGGGACACGTTCATCGACAGCAAGGTGAAGCCGACTTCCTGGGCGCCGAGATAGGCAGCCTTCATCGGTTTGATGCCTGCGTCGATATGCCGGGAAATGTTCTCCAGCACGACGATGGCATCGTCCACCACCAGCCCGGTGGCCAGAATCAGCGCCATCAGCGACAGGTTGTTCAGCGAAAAACCGTAGAGGTACATCACCGCAAAAGTGCCCACCAGCGACACCGGTACCGCCAGGCTCGGGATCAGCGAGGCGCGAAAGTTACCGAGAAACAGGAATACGACCAGGATCACCAGGGCCACGGCGATCAGCAGGGTCATTTCCGCTTCGTGCAGCGTGGCCTTGATCACCGGTGAGCGATCCATGGCCAGGTTCAGTTTGACGCTGGCCGGCAGCACTGCCTGCAACGCCGGCAACTGGGCCTTGATCTCGTTGACCGTCTCGATGATGTTGGCGCCGGCCTGCCGGTTGATCACCAGCAGCACTGCCGCGTCGTCGTTGAAGAAACCGCTGTTATAACGGTCTTCGACGCCGTTGCTGACCTTGGCCACATCCTTCAGGCGCAGGGCCGCGCCGTCCGCGTAGTGGATGATCAGCGACTCGTAGTCCTTGGCCTTTTCCAGTTGATCGTTGGCCTGCACCTGCCACAGCCGCTGACCGTCTTCCACCGAGCCCTTGGGCCGGCGTACGTTGGCATTGGCGATGGTGTTGCGCACGTCGTCCAGCGCCACGCCGTACTGGTTCAGCGCCTGGGGTTCGAGTTCGATGCGCACCGCCGGCAAGGAACTGCCGCCGATCTGCACTTCCCCGACGCCCTGCACTTGCGACAGGCTCTGGGACAGGATGGTCGAGGCCAGGTCATACAGTTGGCCTTTTTCCAGCACGTCCGAGGTCAGCGACAACACCATGATTGGCGCCTGGGACGGGTTGACCTTCTTGTAGGTCGGCATGCTGCGCATTCCGCTGGGCAGCAGGTTGCGCGAGGCGTTGATCGCCGCCTGCACTTCCCGCGCCGCACCGTTGATGTCGCGGTCCAGGTCGAATTGCAGGATCACCCGGGTCGAACCCTGGCTGGAACGGCTGCTCATGGTGTTGACCCCGGCGATGGCGCCGAAGGATCGCTCCAGCGGCGTCGCCACCGTGGAGGCCATGACTTCGGGGCTCGCACCGGGCAGGCTGGCCTGGACTACGATCACCGGGAAGTCCATTTGCGGCAACGGCGACACCGGCAACAGGCCGAAGCTCACGCCGCCCAACAGCATGATCGCCAGGCTCAGCAACATGGTCGCGACCGGGCGTTTGATGAAAGGTCCCGACAGGTTCATCGACCGTCTCTCCCTGCATCAACCCCTGTGGGAGCGAGCCTGCTCGCGAAAGCGGTTTGTCGGTGGGTATCGATGTTGAAGGTGCAGGCCTCTTCGCGAGCAGGCTCGCTCCCACAGAGTCTATGGCTCAACATTTTCACACCGACACCTCTTCGGCTTGAGACTTGCCGAAGCGTCGACCCAAGCGGTCGAAGTAGAGATAGATCACCGGGGTCGTGAACAGCGTCAACACCTGGCTCAACAGCAAACCGCCAACCATCACCAGACCCAGCGGCTGACGCAATTCCGCGCCGGAGCCGGTCGCCAGCATCAACGGCACCGCGCCAAACAACGCGGCCAGGGTGGTCATCAGGATCGGTCGGAAACGCAGCAGCGCCGCCTGATAGATCGCCGTCTGCGGGTCCATGCCCTGATTGCGCTCGGCATCCAGGGCGAAGTCGATCATCATGATCGCGTTCTTCTTCACGATGCCGATCAGCAGGATGATGCCGATGATCGCGATCATCCCCAGGTCGTTGCCGCTCAACAGCAAGGCCAGCAACGCGCCGACCGCCGCCGAAGGCAAGGTGGACAGAATGGTGATCGGGTGGATGTAGCTCTCGTACAGCACGCCCAGCACGATGTACATGGTCACCACCGCCGCCAGGATCAGCAGCAAGGTACTCGACAGCGAGGCCTGGAACGCCTCGGCCGCGCCCTGGAACTGGGTCTGCACGCCAATCGGCATGCCGATGTCCTTCTGCACCTGCTCGATGATCTGCACCGCATGCCCCAACGCCACACCGGGGGCCAGGTTGAAGGACATCATCACCGCCGGAAACTGGCCGATGTGGGTGATCGCCAATTGCGCCTGACGCTCTTCGATATGGGCCAGGCTGGACAACCGCACCTGACCGCCGTCAGTGGTCTTGACGTGAATCTGATCCAGCGCCTGCGGGCCGATCTTCTCGCCGGACTGCGATTGCAGCACCACACGGTATTGGCTGGCCTGGGTGTAGATGGTGGAAATCTGCCGCTGACCAAAGGCGTCATACAGCGCGTCGGTGATGTTCGACACCGACACCCCGACCCGCGATGCGGCATCGCGATCGATCACCAGGTAGACCTGCAAGCCCTTGTCCTGCAAGTCGCTGGCAACGTCGGTCAGCTCCGGCCGATCCGCCAGGGCTTCGACCAGACGCCCGCTCCACAGGCTGAGCAGTTCCGAATCCGGTGACGACATGCTGAACTGGTACTGCGTGCGGCTGACCCGGTCCTCGATGGTCAGGTCCTGCACCGGCTGCATGTACAGGCGAATGCCGACCAGCTTGTCCAGTTCCGGCTGCAATCGGGCAATCACTTCGGTTGCGCTCAGGTCACGGTTGCCGTGGGACTTGAGGTTGATCAGCAACCGGCCGCTGTTGAGCGTCGAGTTATCACCGTCGACACCGATGTAGGACGACAGGCTCTCGACCGCCGGATCGGCCAGGATGACCTTGGCCAGTTCCTGCTGACGTTCGCTCATGGCCGCGAAGGAAATCGACTGCGGCGCCTCGGAGATGCCCTGGATCACCCCGGTGTCCTGCACCGGGAAGAAGCCCTTGGGCACCACCATGTAGAGGAATACCGTCAACGCCAGGGTGCCGATGGCCACCAGCAACGTCAGCGGCTGATGCTTGAGCACCCACTGCAATTTGCGTCCGTAGGCGGCGATCATCCAGTCGATGGCAGCACCGCTGGCGCGGTAGAAACGGCCCTGTTCTTCCTCTTTGGGCTCACGCTTGAGCAGCCGAGCGCACATCATCGGCGTCAGGGTCAGGGACACCACCAGGGAAATCAGGATCGCCACCGCCAGGGTGATGGCGAATTCGCGGAACAACCGCCCCACCACGTCGGCCATGAACAACAGCGGAATCAACACGGCGATCAGTGACAGGGTCAGGGATACAAGGGTGAAACCGATCTGTTTGGCGCCCTTGAGCGCCGCGTTCAGCGGGCTGTCACCCTCTTCGATGAATCGGGAAATGTTCTCCAGCATCACGATCGCATCGTCCACCACGAAACCGGTGGCGATGGTCAGGGCCATCAGGGTCAGGTTATTGACCGAGAACCCCGCGAGGTACATCACGCCAAAAGTACCGATCAACGACAGCGGCACGGCCACCGACGGGATAATCGTGGCACTGGCCCGGCGCAGGAACAGGAAGGTGACCATGACCACCAGGGCGATGGCGATCAGCAGTTCGTGTTGCACATCCTTGACCGAGGCGCGGATGGTCTGGGTGCGGTCGGTCAGTACGACGACGTCGAGGCCGGCCGGCAGGTTGTCGGTGATGCTCGGCAGCAAAGCCTTGATCCGGTCCACCACTTCGATGACGTTGGCACCCGGTTGACGCTGGATGTTCAGCAGCACCGCCTGGTTTTCATTGGCCCATGCCGCCAGACGCTCGTTTTCGGCGCCGTCGACGATCTCTGCCACGTCCTTGAGCCGCAACGGGGCGCCATTGGCGTAGGCCAGGATCAGGTTGGCGTAGTCCTGTGGCGAGGTCAGTTGATCGTTGGCGTCGAGCATCGACACCCGGGTCGGGCCGTCGAAATTGCCCTTGGGCTGGTTGACGTTGGAAGCGCCGATCAGGGTGCGCACGTCCGACAGGTTCAAGCCGTTGGCCGCCAGGGCCTCGGGGTTGACCTTGATTCGCACCGCCTGACGCTGGCCACCGGCAATGCTGACCATGCCGACCCCGCTGATCTGGGCGATTTTCTGCGCCATGCGCGTATCGACCAGATCGTTGAGCTTGGGCAGCAACATGGTCTTGGACGTGATGGCCAGCGTCAGCACCGGGGTATCGGCCGGGTTGACCTTGTTGTACACCGGTGGTGCGGGCAGGTCCTTGGGCAACAGGTTGGTCGCGGCATTGATCGCGGCCTGCACCTGCTGTTCGGCGACGTCCATGTTGATGTCGAGGCTGAAGCGCAGGGTCAGCACCGAGGCGCCGCCGGAGCTGGTCGAAGCCATTTGGGTCAGGCCCGGCATCTGCCCGAATTGCCGCTCAAGCGGCGCGGTCACGGCGCTGGTCATGACATCCGGGCTTGCACCGGGATAAAGGGTCATGACGCGAATGGTCGGATAATCGACCTGGGGCAATGCCGACACCGGTAGCAACCGGTAGGCGATCACGCCGGCCAGGATAATGGCCAGCATGCTCAGGGTGGTCGCTACCGGGCGAAGGATAAACAGCCGCGAGAGGTTCATGCGCCGCCCTTTTTCGCCTTGTCGGCAGGCGCCGGTTCAGCGGTATTGGTCGCCGATCCGCCTTGCAGATGGCCAGCGGGACTGGTCGGTACTTGCGTCGGGTCATTGACGACTTCCACGTCGCTGCCGTCCTTCAAGCGATCGGTGCCTTCCAGCACCACGCGCTCACCGGCGGCCAGGCCTTCGGTGACCACCGTGTTTTCACCGTCGCTGGCGCCGATTTTGAGCTGACGGATCTTGACCTTCTTGTCGCCGTCCAGGGCGTAGACGAACGTGCCGTTGGTGCCGAACTGGATCGCGGCGGACGGTGCGAGCACGACATCCTTGAGGGTGTCGGCCAGCAGGCGCACGTTGACGAACTGGTTGGGGAACAGCGACTGGTCGCGGTTGTCGTAACGCGCCTTGAATTTCAGGGTGCCGGTGGTGACGTCGATCTGGTTGTCCAGGCTCTGCAGCACGCCGGTGGCTTGAAGTTTGGTGTCACCACGATCCCAGGCCTCGGCCGGCAGTTTGGCACCACTGCGATAGCGCGCGAGCACGGTGTCGAGGCTGTTTTCCGGCAAGGTGAAGGCCACGCTGATGGGTTGCGTCTGGGTGATGATCGCCAGCGCCGTGGTGTCGTTGGCCGCCACCAGGTTGCCCACATCCAGCTGGCGCAGGCCGACGCGCCCGGTGATCGGCGCGCGGATCCTGGTGAATTCGAGGTTGAGCTTGGCGTCGTTGACCGCCGCCTGATTGGTCTTGACCGTGCCCTGGTATTGACCGACCAGCGCTACGGCGGTGTCCAGTGTCTGTTTGGCGATGCTGTCTTCCTTGTACAGGCCGGTATAACGCTCGACATCCACCTGAGCGTTTTTCAACTGCGCCTGGTTTTGCAACAAGGTGCCCTCAGCCTGGAGCAAGGCGTTCTGGTACGGGCGCGGGTCAATCTCGGCCAGCAGATCGCCCGCCTTGACCATCTGCCCTTCCTCGAAATGGATCTTCACCAGCTCACCGCCCACACGGCTGCGCACGTTGATGGTGTTCAGCGCGGTAACCGTGCCCAGCGCCTTGTAATACAGCGGGAAATCACCCTTGACCGCCGGCGCGACACGCACCGGAACGGGGCCTGTCGCCCCGCCGAACCCTGGGCGCATCCCCCCTGACCTGCCAGCGTGCCCGGCCACGGCTTTCGGCTGCGCGCCCTCTTTCGGCGCAGCACCGCCGGGCCAGAATTTCCAGCACAGGGCGGCGATGACCAACAGCACGAGCAGGCCGAACAGCCAGCGACGGGGACTACGGGAAGCAGAGGATTGCATTGAGTGATCAACCATTGGGCGCGTGGGCTTTTATTACATGAGGCTGAACGATAAGCACTGGCGGGGTTTAAGCAAAGCGCCTTTACCGGCAATTTACCTTCGGCTTACGTAACAGGAGATTTATCCAAGACACTGAAACACAAATGAAAACGGCCTGGGAGGGCCAGGCCGTTAACAATTGTAAAAGCTTACTTACTTCAGAACACTTATTTCAGAACTTTGAGTGCCGCTTCGTAGTTTGGCTCATCAGCGATTTCGCCAACCAGCTCGCTGTGCAGCACGTTGTCGTTCTCGTCCAGCACCACCACGGCACGGGCGGTCAGGCCTTTGAGCGGGCCGTCGGCGATGGCTACGCCGTAGTTCTGGATGAACTCGGCACCGCGCAGGGTCGACAGGTTCTGGACGTTTTCCAGGCCTTCGGCACCGCAGAAACGCGCCTGGGCGAACGGCAGGTCGGCGGAGATGCACAGCACCACGGTGTTGGCGATGTCATTGGCCTGGGCGTTGAACTTGCGCACGGACGTGGCGCAGGTCGGGGTGTCGACGCTTGGGAAGATGTTCAGCACTTTGCGCTTGCCGGCGAAGTCTTTCAGGGTAACGTCGGACAGATTGCCGGCAACCAGGGAAAAGGCTGGCGCCTTGGAACCGACTTGAGGCAATTGGCCATTGACTTGAACCGGGTTGCCTTTAAGAGTCACTTGAGCCATGAACGGAGTCCTTCTGAACGTTGTTGTAGAGAATATTGAAGAGGCCGAAGTTAACCACGAAATCGGCCGGCGACCTACCCCGGATACAAAAACGCGAAGACAGCCCCAATCCCCTGTGGAATTGAACCCTGTGGGATTGTGTATAAAGCGTACCCCCCTCTCCCGCCGCCACCCGGTGTTCATGACGAAAGGCGCGCATCGCATCCGGGGCATCACAATATTTGTTACGACTTTCTGTAACCGCATTGTCGATCCAGCCCGCGATCATTCGACTATAAGTCAGCAACCCACATCCCACGGAGACACCACCATGCGATTCATGATCATCATCAAAGCCAGCCAGGACTCCGAAGCCGGCGTGATGCCCAGCACCGAACTGCTGACCGCGATGGGCAACTACAACGAAGAACTGGCCAGGGCCGGCATCCTCCTCGCCGGCGAAGGCCTGCACCCCAGCAGCAAAGGCGCCCGCGTACGCTTCTCCGGCGACAACCGCTCGGTGATCGACGGCCCGTTCACCGAAACCAAGGAACTGATCGCCGGCTATTGGTTGTGGCAGGTGAAGTCGAAGGAAGAAGCCATCGAATGGGTCAAGCGCTGCCCCAACCCGATGCCGGGCACCGAAGCCGAGATCGAGATTCGCCAGGTGTTCGAGGCGGCGGATTTTGGTGAGGAATTCACGCCGGAGTTGCGGGAGCAGGAAGAGCGGGCGTTTGGGCCAGGGAAGAAGTGCTGAGCGGGTATTAAGTGATAGCGCGATCACGTCCTGGTGCCGTGCTGTTGGCGGACGTGATCGGTTATCACAAGATGTGAAAGGCTAAACAGGATATTCACGTCGATCCCTGAACATGACATACAGTGGGTCCAACCCGGCCTCGTCAGGGAAGACCACGATGTAGTCGTCGAAATGAACAACTTCGTTATTACTCAAGGGTTCGAGAAGCGGTACGGGAGGAGATTGAACAAAACTCAACGGCCTCGGTTGTGATCTCTTCTCGGGTGAGCTGCTTGCAAGAATGATTGAACGGGACCAGAAAATCGTAATCGGCGCGGTGCCATCAGCGGTAAAGCTGAAGGCGCTCGTACCTTGTTCCTGGCGCGCCAACCTTACCCGCACCGTAGATTGCGAAACCTGGGCGGAAGACGCAGTGATGTAAACCTGCGACATGGATTTAATACCCTCTATGCCCAGAAGACTGGCCCCGGGCGCAGCGGTCATAACCCTGGAACCCATCCGGAAAGGAATATTCACCTCAGCTTTGTTCTGCGCGAGGATTTGCCAATTCCTACCTTCGATAGGCGCCAGTTCGGACAGCGGAACGCCAAGGCCGTAGATCTGGGTATCTGCACGACTGGAAAAGCCGAAATTCAGCACAGACGCATATTCGTTTGTGCTGAGCGAGGTACCCGAAGTGTTCCGCCATGTAATTTCAGCCACCGCCGAGCGGATGGACTTCTGTAGATCCTTGTGTTGAGACAACTCTAACGCCGATGCCCCACTCGCCAATAAAAGCTCCGGAAGTTTGTTCGCCAAGGCAAAGGAAGCAGACATGCTGCAGATCGTCTGTGCAGGTCCCACACCGGCCTGGTTACGTGCACGAACCAACTGATCCTGTGCCCCTGTCAGCTGTGTTTGAACTTCATCATGTAAGGCGCGATAGCGTTGTTCAGTATTCGCCAGGTGCGCCATGTAGCGAGAATGAAGCGCGGAGACCTGTTGCAGCTGGCCCTGCCACTGCGCCTGATCCGAACGAGCATAGGTGGCATCACGCTGCGTACCGCTCATGGCGAACTGCACACTCATCTTCCAGAATTCAAATTTTCTGACAGCAATACGTGCTTGTTCCTGAGCGCCTTCCAGAGCACGGATATTTATCTCCAGATCAGTGACGCTGGCATGACTACCCGCTTGACCACGCAGTTGCGCAATCATTGCCTCCAAATGGCCCAGTGCTGCTTCAAGGGCGTGTTCCGACACCGCCACATCTGCGTTGATTTTTTGAGTATTGACCTGATTCCGGGCTAAAGGACTCAGTGGCGCAGGACGGGCCGGAGGTGGGAAAGCCTCGCCTCTGAAGGCTGCCGCGCCTTGTTTGTTATGCCAGGCCCTGATATGAAGAATGACCCCTCCCGCGCCACCCGAGTCAAACCTGTCGTCAGGGTAAAACAGAAGGTCTGCCCCTTTGGGATGGCCAACAATGCGGTCGAAGTGGTTGATCAGATTGTCATGATCTTCCTTGGGCATATCAACGGCCCAGATCCTGTCAATCAGCGCCTGAAACTCAGGCGCGGTGTATTCCTTGAGTGTTGCTTTAAGTTCCATTGGGTTCTTCCTTGAATCTCTTTGGAAAACGGTCGAAGACCATGGCACCTGCTCGGTAATGAGCAAGTGCCGCTAAGTTGTCAACGAGGCAAATTATTCAGGTTTGAAGCCGGGTTTGTTATTGGCCACGCGCCATTCTTTGACAACCCTTAGTACATCTTCCGGTGTACTCTCGCAGCCTTCCTTTGGAAAAAAAATCACGTCAGAACGGTCAGGATGTTCAGTTACTAACTCAAAATGCATCACCCCTTTATCTATGAAGTCTTCAAACTCATCTGGAGAAAGGTCCTCTCTCTCTTCGTATAAACCTCGTAAAAACTGTAAAAACTCCACCTCTGTATAGTCTTCATATTTATCTTTCATAATCATGATTAGTCCCCTTTCCTATGAAGATCAATATGGCGCCTTGCAGTCAAAACGACCAAATTATCCATGTCGTACACCGCCCCTCCTTGGGCAACTTCTTCGAGATGATGAATTTCATACTTTTTACGACCTCCGTTCCTATCATCTGCGGAGGCATAAGGAGCGTTACCTCTTTTCATCAAATGCAAATCAATAGGGGTAAATCGAGACCTGAGCTTCGGATCCGCCTCAATCGCCTTCCAGAACGCACGCCTGAATTCATGAAAATTTCTAAACTCTTTCCCTCTCAACTGATCAGCAATATGCGATGGAATAGGTGCCCCATTACCTCGCGCAGCATCACCCAACCATACCCCTGAAACCGCCTGCCCTCCGCCCGTGACGACACCTGGATCATCCCGTCGATCGCGAAACAGGGCGTCTGGCGAAGGAAGCTCCATATCCCCCGGATACCCAGGAATACTCGCACCAATCTCCCCTTCGTCAACAGCCGGAAACGTCTCGTTTGGTGGTAGGACGGGGATGGCCGGGTTGCCGGGATACACCAACGGATCGGTCGGCGTGGTCGGTAATGTGGTCGACCCGAGTTGTTCGCTGCCCGGTGGCACCAAGGGTTTCCAGCTACTGGCCGGCGGGATCGGCCAAGGAACAACCGCAGGTACGACCCCAAGCCATCCGCCGGCACTGTTCGGCGCCTTGATGCTGATTTTGTCGAGATTGAAAGCGTCGGCCCAGAACTCCGACCGTTCCTGATAGCGCGGTTCGAACTCACGGTTTTCACCGACCCACGTGCTCTTCGGCGCATAAGGGGCGAATCCTTGCTCGATGCGTTTTTGGTTTACCTCATCGAACTGGCGTGCAAGCAGGGGGTGTTCGCCAAGGGACTGCCACATTGCCTGGTCAAAAGCCTGGAACGATTTGAATTCCCGGCCTCGAAACAGATCGCCGATCTGAGACGGGATGGCCGCCCCGCTCGCCTGACTGGCGGCTTTCCACCAATCCACCGTAGCCGGTTGACCGGTCCCGGTGACGACCCCTGTACCCATCGGTGGCACATCGAACGATAGATAGATCGGCTCCAGTCCAGGCACGCAGACAATGCAATCCTGAATGCGCCAATCGACACCGGTCGGGATGTCTTGAAACTGAGGTTCCGACACTGTGAGGCGAGTCTGGTCAGAGACAGTCGCTGTAGTCGCGGCTTCTGGCGTGAACTGCACATACCTGGTCGGTGATCCAGGTATCTCAGCGATGTGTTGACCGGTCAAAGGATCCAGTACTGCATTCACCACCGGAACTCGGGGATCAATCTCACCCCCGGTACTCGCGACAATGACCGCCGTCGTGCCCTCAGGCGTGGACAAAGGCTTGAGCCGAAACCCGGACTCTACCGATCCACCCGTGTCAGCGATTGTTTGCAGCTCTTGGCTGTCGTAAAGATCCAGTGTCTGTGCGGGGACGGCGACAGCGTGAAACAACTGAGTCCGCTGTTCCTGAGTCAACTCTCCGTTACCCAGCTCGGACGGATAGGTCATGCCCCCGACAAATATCGCAACTTGCGGGACAGTGAGCGTCGCTAATGCGCCTCCTATTGCAGTTGTCACCCGTGCCACGGCAACTGCCAATCCATCGACTGCTCCGGAAACCCATACCCCCCGGGGATTGAACAGCATTGAAAAAGCGGTTACCGAAGACGGCAAGCTCAAGGTATTGGCCTGCTTGGCCCTCTCTATCCGCGCATCTTCATCGGCCTGCTGCTTGAAGCGAATGCGTGAATTGCGCTGCTCGGCAACTTGTCGATGACGCTCCCATATCGCTTCCCTGTCACGCCAGACAACGGTCTGCTCGGCATGATATCGAGCCAGGGTGCCGGATTTTTCCGTGAGTACGTTTATCTGTGCGGACAGCAGTCGTGCTTCCTGAGCCGCGTGGTAGGCGCTTTCCCAAATCTGATGACCGTTACTGAGCGCATCTGCGAACTGGTCCAGGCGCGCGAGGTAGTCATGCACCGAACGAGTGAGTGGGTCATAACCATCGAATGAGTTGGCGGTTGCACGCTTTGCATTGAGCTCTGCGGTCTTTCGGGCAATCAGCCCGTCGATTTCGCTCTTCTCCTTGGTGATGAGATACAGCTGCCAGCGTTCGCTCGAATCGCTGTTGGGTGGTCGACTGGCCGCTGATACTTCCTGCTCCAGCGATGACGTCAATTGCGCGCTTTTGGTGAAGAAGCTTTGATCGACAATCGCTCTGAAGTTGTCATGACGCGCAACCCAAGAGGCAAGGGTTTGCTGTCGTGTCTGCAAGCGAGCCAACTCCTGGGCCTGCACGGCGGCAGCCGCTGCCTGAAGTCGCTGTTGTTCCCGGGCTTGCAGGTACTCTTGCTTGACCCGCCTGCGGGCCTCCCTTGTTTTTTTGCTGGGACCGCTGAAAGCCCCGGATGCGCCGACGCGGTTTCCGCCAAAACTACCGCCGCCCCCCGATCCGCCGCCCGAAGCCGGTGGGCCGGACCTGATCACTACGTCTCCTGACGTTCCATCGCTCAATGTGTTTTGTGCCATACAGTCTCTCCTTGTCTGTAGGGCGCAGCATGTCGATGGGGTGGTGATCAGGTGCGGTACATATTTATGGGGTGGGATTTTTGTCGAATGTCATGGCCAGTGATTTCGCGGGGAGTTTGAAGGGATCGCAGAGCCATACGCTGCTGGGGATTCAGCAGTCGATCATGTTGGGGGAACTGGCGGTGAATCGGGTGCTGGATAATCTTGATCCACCTTAGTCACCGCTAATCCCTTGTGGCGAGGGAGCTTGCTCCCGCTGGGCTGCGAAGCGGCCCCAAAAACAGCGCACGCGGTGTATCAGGGGTACCCTGCCAGCGAGGGATACGACTGCTGCGCAGC
>NZ_JBSVWS010000122.1:0-18696 GCF_054071155.1 Pseudomonas sp. SDO5532_S415
GACGCCATAAAAGCTGTCTGACATGCCGCCTTCGCGAGCAGGCTCGCTCCCACAGGGAATGGCGTTTACACCGGATTAGCGGTGATTACCCCGGCCGTCGTGATCGCCACGCCCATTGCGGCCGCCTCGACGATCGTGATTGTCGTTTCGTCCTCGACGATGATCATTGTCCCAGCCGCCACGGTTGCGACCGTCCCAACCCTGGTTCTGATGTGCCCTGTAGTCCGGCCGTGACTGATAGTGACGCGGCGAGTGCTGGTAGTAGCGCGGTGCCGGTTGATAGACCCGCGGCTGGTGATAATAGCGCGGCGTTGGCTGGTAATACCTGGCAGGCGGCGCGTAATACCGGCGCGGTGGTGTGTAATACCCACCGTTGTAATAGTAAGGCCCGCCGCTGGAGTAATAGGCCGGCGCCGGCGATGTATAGACTTCTGAACTGTAGTATCCGGCTCCTCCATCGGAATAAGGCACGCATCCACCCAAGGACAATCCCAACACAGCAATCAGTAGAAATCGTCGATACATAGCGGCCTCCTGGACCGCGAGTGAGCCACACCAGCGACGCGGGTGGGCGACAGCTGAATGTTCTGCAACTGTCGAAATATCTGACATCGATTTCGGAATCTGGTGCGACCCCGCAACAAGTTGAAACATGTCGCCGATGGAAGGTTTTTCATCTATTCACGCGCTGATTAGTGGCGTCCCCCGCGATATCCACCGCCGTAATAACGTGGCGCGTGGCCACCCCAGTAGTAATAGCGATAACCACCGTAAAAGCGTGGGCCATGGTAGTAACGCGGGCCGTAATAGTAGGAATAAGGCGAATAACCGGGATAGTAATAAGGGGCGGGATACACGACGTCGTAGCCACCGGCGTAGTAATAACAACCGGACAATCCAAGACCCAACGCAGCACCGAGCAACAGTCGTCGAAACATGGCGGCCTCCTGAAAGACCCGCAGCTGGAACAGGCCGACTGGCTTCTGTTTTGACTCACAATCCCCTATCAAGTGCGCCGCCTGGCCAACCTTCGGATCAGTGGCCGAGACGTCCCATTGCGGTGCACAGGCGCACCCGGTATCTGACAGAGCGGTGTTGAGCTCACGATTCACGGACGCTGAACCTGTAGGCGCGAGGCTTGCCCGCGAAGGCGTCAGTTAAGACAACGACGTCCCTGATCCTTGCCGATTCGCCCTGCAAATGCAGCAGTCTTTTCCCCGCCATTGCCACTAGAATGCTTGCCATCGGACAACTGTCAACGGAACTGCCATGCCGCTTCGATCGCCGCTGTACTCTCAACGCTCGTTGGTCCTCACGCTGGTCGCATTGTTGGGCGCAGGTTTCCTGGCCACCTCCTTCCTCAGTTACTACGCGTCGCGGGCATCGATCCGCGACAACATTGTCAACACCGAACTGCCACTGACCTCGGACACCGTCTACTCGGAAATCCAGAAAGACCTGGTCAGACCGATCCTGATTTCCTCGATGATGTCCCGCGATACCTTCATGCGTGACTGGGTGGTAAACGGCGAACGCGACACCGACCAAATGACCCGCTATCTCAATGAGGTCATGACCCACTACGGCGCCTACACCGCCTTTTTCGTCTCCAACACCAGCCTGACCTACTATCACGCCAAGGGCGTACTCAAGCAGGTCAAGGCCACTGAACCCCGCGATACCTGGTACTTCCGCGTGCGCGACATGAAAGATCCCTATGAGATCAACGTCGATCCGGATCTTGCCAACAGAGACAACCTGACCGTTTTCATCAACTACAAGGTCTATGACTACAACGACCGTTTCATCGGCGCGGCGGGTGTCGGGCTGACCGTCGATGCGGTGATCAAGCTGATCGACAAATACCAGCAGCGTTACCAGCGCAGCGTGTACTTCGTCGACACCTTCGGACGCCTGGTACTCACCGGCGCCGAGGGTGGTCCGGATGGCGCACGGGCCGGGCAGACCCTGGGTGAACTCGAGAGCATGAAAAATCTGATCACTCAGTTGCCCAAGCCCCACAGCGGCAGCTACGAGTATTCCGGCCAGGGCCAGGGACACTTCCTCAACGTGCGGTTCATTCCGGAACTGAACTGGTACTTGTTCGTCGACAAACGCGAAGACGGCGACCTCAGTGAGATCCGTCGCTCGCTGTACCTCAACCTGCTGATCTGCCTGATGGTCACCCTGACCGTCCTCGCTCTGCTCAACCGGGTGATCAAGCGTTATCAGAGCAGGATTCACGCCCAGGCGACCCTCGACAGCCTGACTGAACTACCCAACCGCCGCGGCTTCGACCTGCTCGCCGCGCAAGCCATGCACGAAGCCCAGCGCGAGCCCAAGCCGCTGACGGCATTGCTGCTGGACCTGGACCACTTCAAGGCCCTGAACGATACCTACGGCCACCTGGCCGGCGATCAGGTGCTGATCGGCTTTGCCAGGGATCTGGAGAGCTGTCTGCGCCACTCCGATATCGTCTGCCGCTGGGGCGGCGAAGAGTTCATCGTGCTGCTCAAGGACACCGACGGTGAGACCGGTCTGATGATTGCCGAGAAAATTCGTCAGCACGTGGCGCAGCAGCTGTATGCCTACAACGGCAGCCGCTTGCATCTGACGGTCAGCATCGGCCTGACCACCCTGCAACCCGATGACACCTTGCATACACTGCTGTCGCGGGCCGATCATGCGATGTACCGGGCCAAGCAAAGTGGCCGCAACCGTACCTGTGTGGAAAAGCCTCACTCCAGCTATGAACCAGCCTGACTTCTGCCCCGCCTGCGGCGCCCCCAACGACTGCGCCCTGGCCGACCCGCGCACCGCCGATCGGGCGTGCTGGTGCTACGGCGTCAGCATCGACCCGGGGGTACTTGAAGCGCTGCCGGCAGAACTGCGCAACGCCTCTTGCCTGTGTCCGCGCTGCGCCGAAGTCGAGGCGCAGTTGCAGGCAGCGCCCCAGCCGATCAAGTAAGATGCGCGGCCCTGTCCTCACCGATCCTTGAGCCATGCGCGTCGACCGCTTCCTCAGCAACCTGCCCCGCTTCAACCGTAAGCAGGTGCGCCTGTTGCTGGTGGAAAAGCGCGTCAGCATCGACGGAACAGTCGTCAGCGACCCCCACGCCGAAGTCCGCGAGTTCAGCCGCGTCGAAGTCGATGATGAGGTCCTGCAAGCCGGCAAGCCGCTGCGTCACTTCATGCTGCACAAACCGGCCGGTTGCGTCAGCGCCACCCGTGACCCGCAGCACCCGACCGTACTCGACCTGATCCATGAACCGGACAAGGACGAACTGCACATCGCCGGTCGCCTGGATTTCAACACCACCGGCCTGATGCTGATCACCAACGACGGCAGTTGGTCTCGCCGCCTGACCCAGCCGCAGACCAAACTGCCGAAGGTCTATTACGTCGAAACCGAGCGAGACATAGGCCCTGAATACGCCCTCAAATTCACTGAAGGCCTGTACTTCGCCTTCGAAGACCTCACCACCCAACCGGCCGGGCTAGAGCTGCTGGGGCCGAAATCGGCACGCCTGAGCATCGTCGAAGGTCGTTACCATCAGGTGAAGCGGATGTTCGGCCACTTCGACAACAAGGTGATGCGCCTGCACCGCGAGCGTATGGGGCCGCTGGTACTCGACAGCACGTTGAAACCGGGCGAATACCGCCCACTCAGCGATGAAGAGATCGAATCGATCTAAGCAGCCTACCGCTCAGCAGAAGTTGTCGAACAATTTATCAAATGCACTTGCGCAATGATGTGACCCCTGCTTGAATCAGGACGTCGGCCGAAATGTGACCGATGAGTCACAAGATACATCCAAGAAACTTTTTGCCGGTAGGAACCCATGGGTTCCGGCCTCATCCGGCAGACTGCCCGCCAATAACAATACCCGTCGACCGGACTGCATTGGATCGACATGGGCTAGCAAATTCCAAGGCATATGCCTACCTGTCACAAAGCTCGTGCAATCTCTTTTGCGCGCATACCCGCTTGCCAGGAGTCTTATGACATGAGGCCAGAAATCGCTGTGCTGGATATACAGGGTCAGTATCGGGTTTACACGGAGTTCTATCGCGCAGACGCCGCAGAGAAGACCATCATTTTGGTCAACGGCTCGATGGCCACGACTGCGTCGTTTGCACAAACCGTGAAAAACCTTTATCCGCATTTCAATGTGGTCTGCTACGACCAGCCCTACGCGGGCAAGTCAAAAGCCCACAACCTGCATGAGAAAATGCTGACCAAGGAAATCGAAGGGCAGATCCTCCTCGAACTGATCGACCACTTCGCCGCCGAACACGTGCTGTCGTTTTCCTTTGGTGGCGCCGCGACCATGGTCGCGCTGTCCCAACGGCCACGGCGCATCGAAAAAGCCGTGATCAGCTCGTTCTCCCCGGTGGTCAACGCCCACATGCTCGACTACCTCGAACGCGGCGTCGATTACCTCGGCAGCCGGGACGGCGACCGGGTCGGCAACCTGGTGAACAGCACCATCGGCAAACACTTGCCGTCGCTGTTCAAGCGTTTCAACTACAAGCATGTCAGCTCTTTGGCTGAGCATGAGTACGGGCAGATGCACTTTCACATCAGCGATGTGCTCAACAGCGATCGGCAGTGCTACCTGAACGCGGCGAAGAAAATCAACGTACCGGTGCTGTTCATGAACGGCGAATGGGATGAGTACACCGCCGCGGAAGACGCCCGCCTGTTCGCCGGCCACGTGCAACACAGCACGTTCAGCACCCTGCAGGCCACCGGCCACTTTCTCGACATGGAACACAAATCTGCTTGCCGAGACAGCCGCAACGCACTGATGGGTTTCCTGAAACCGGCGCAGCATGAAAGCCGACCGCGTTTCCACTACGTCCAGGACCACCATGCATTGGCCATCTGAAACAGCGTCATCGCGAGCAAGCCCCGCTCTGCAGCCTTAACGCACTCCAGTAGGAGCGAGGCTTGCCCGCGAACGACCGCCATGCAGTTTTCTGGCGTGTTTCACCTGTGCCAAAGCCATGCAGCGCAAAGAAAAACTTCATTTCCACGCGCACATCTGGTACAAAGTCAGCCGCTCCGAGCGGGTGTCGTATAATGGCATTACTCCAGCTTCCCAAGCTGATAACGAGGGTTCGATTCCCTTCACCCGCTCCAATCGAATTTCAGTCTCACGTTGGTTTTTGACGGGGGATGCAGGTAAAGAAAAAACCGGCCTTGATGGCCGGTTTTTTTGTGTCTGGGGTTTGATGGGGTTGGGCTTGTGAGTCTTTGGTCGCTTCCCTGATCGATCAGCAAGTGCCTATGGTCGATAACGACTATCCTGAAACCTGTTAGCGTTTTTTTTCGAAAAGTACGGATTTATTATCAAATTTAGTCTGATTTTAGTCTTTTCACTCTTTCGAAATTAACGTTTTCGCATAAGATCGACGATCTGTTAGCGTTTTTCTTGGCACAGTAAAGGATTTCGTCAATGCAAACCGGTTTCAAGACCCTCGCGACCCGTTTCGACATCGCATTGGTACAGCCCCTGCGTGTCGAATCCATGATCGGCACTGTACGAGTCCATCGCGAAACTGACGGGAATGTGGAGAACCGATATCCGCCAAGCTACCGACCTGCAGACGATTTCGCAGGACATTTCGAATTCGGCCTCAAGTACGAAGAAATCCACCTCGAGTTCTTCGCCCGTCTGTTTGCGGCCATAGGTCCGCAGCCTGTCGAGGACTGGTGTCGACGGGAGCCTTTCGGCCAGTACGCCCGTCGCACGGGTTTTCTCTACGAATGGCTGACAGGGGAACAACTGGATGTGCCAGACGTGACCAATGGCGGCTATGTCGACGTACTTGCGCCCCAAGATTATCTGACTCGCGGTGTTGCTCTGCGAACGCGGCGTTGGCGAGTCAATAACAACCTGCCGGGAACGGCTGAGTTCTGCCCCTTGGTTCGTCGTACAGCGCCAGTACAGGAAGCGCTGAAATTCAATCTGCGCCAAGCATTGGGTGAATTGGATCAGGCCTTTGGCGCCGACATCCTGATGCGTACGGCCAGCTGGATGACGTTCAAGGAATCGCGAGCGAGTTTTCTCATCGAAAAGGAAGCCGACCAGGCCGAACGCATCCAGCGGTTTGCCCATGTCATTGCCCAGTACTGCGGTCATATCAAAGACCCGTTGAGCAACGACAGTCTGCATTCTCTGCAAGCCGGTATTCTTGGGCATGATGCTATCGGACTGGGCTTGCGGCGCTCTCCCGTGTTTGTGGGGCAAGCCACGATGCGCGAGGACATCGTGCATTACATTGCCCCGCATTTCGCGGAACTCGCTCAGCTATTGGCAGGCCTCAACGAATTTGAGGTCGCAACCCGTGGTGCTGAGTCAGTGGCACGAGCCGCAGTGTTGGCATTTGGTTTCGTGTACATCCATCCCATGCGCGATGGCAACGGCCGGATTCACCGCTTCCTGATCAACGACACCCTGGTTCGGGACAAAGCAGTGCCAGACGGCGTGATACTGCCGGTGTCAGCCACCATCACAAGTTCGATCGACTTCAGGGCCGGCTACGACCGTACGCTCGAAGTGTTCTCGCGACCGTTCATGCGACGGTACGCGACGGCCTATCGGTTCGGAGAACTCGCAACCTACGAGGACGGTACACGCAGCAACTTCAACTTCGACGAATACGAGGACGCGCGTTTTGCGTGGCGCTATCCCGACCTGACCGAACACGTCCTGTACACCGCACGCGTCATCGAGCACACGATTAAAAAAGAAATGGCGGATGAAGCCAGAGTACTGGTGATCTTTCAGCGCGCTCAGGAACAGTTGAAAGAAGTATTGGAGATGCCGGATCAGGATGCGAACCGCATCATTCGCTCCATCAAGGAGAATGGTTGGGTGGTGTCGGGCAAGCTGAAGAAAGGGTATCCGCAGCTTGAAGATGAGCGTATGGCGGAACGGGTTGTGGGGGCTGTGCGGTCGGCGTTTGAGAATCGACAGTTTGGAACCGGCGAATAGTGATTTTCGGCCGAGCTGGATATGGCGCTGGGTGGATCAGAAAAAACGGCCGTGATGGCCGTTTTTGTACCAGGGATAGGGTCGATGATCGATCCAGCTATTCGCCAACAAATAAATCCGTCACTTTTTTCGCTTGTCCATGATGCTCTTCAGTCCAGCCAAATAAGTTCTAACCAGAAGGTCTTCCGAGAAGATGTCCGTCGCTTAGGTTTGAGTGAATTACTGAACCGAGTTGAAAGCTGCGTTGATCTGGTTCTGAAGCGAGGCCAGCACTGGAAGGATTTCTTCCATTGGCACAAACTCGCCATGGAGCATCCCTGACTCCTTCATCTGCCGATAGTCATCGTGCAATAACTCCAGATTCCGCCCCTCCGGCATAAGATTCAACTCGCCAGAAATGCACTTTTCGTACTTGGCATAGCCAGAATGGTAGAAAACCTGTTTCAACATTACCACGTCGCGCAGTAAGTCGAGGTCAGCAACAGCGTTCCGGCCGCAGGGGTGGAGCGCCAACTTTGCGAGATCGTACCAGTGCCGGGAGAGTCGATTCCTGTCCTTTGGAAAATCTCTGTTGCACTCTGCATGCACCAACGTCACCTTTTCCCAGAACGTCCTCTCACCTGCCAGCACGGTCACCTGAGCGGTTGGGAACAACACGTTAGGAAAGTCAGCCGCCAGGTCGGGAGTAACGGCATGAAGCTCATTGGGGTTAATAAGGTTCCGCCCCCCAAACTCAATGAGAACATCGCCACGCATGTAGTCGCTCTCAGCCGAGCCTGTCTTGACTCTGGATGGATACCGAAAGCGAATTTCCCCTTTCTCATATACATCGACCACGCAAGCTTCCTCACCACCTACATGCTCTGCGGCTTTCGCCTCAAGATGAGGCTTGACCACTTCAGTCATGTAAACCTGGACTGCCGCTTTCAGCGCCTCACTTTGTTCTTCGCGCTTCCGATTTGACAGGTTCTGAAGTGCTTCGAGGGTTAAATCAGGTTCGAATGCTCGGTAGTCGATGGTAACGTCAATGTCTTCTGAAAAGCGGGTGATGGCTTTGTAGACCTTGGATAGAGATGTCCCGCCTTTGAACGCCATCGGTTTCGCATTAGGCATGCTGAACAAATGCTCAAGCACGAAACAGACCCAAATGTCCTTTTCTACTACCTCTGCATTTTTCCCTGTGTTGGAAGCCGCCGTATTCAGAATTTCTTTTTGATCATTAGCTGGCAAACGGAAATACGACACTAACATTCAATTATCCTTAAACGGGCTGCCTCAACACTGCTTGCATCCAAGCGGGCATCTTGCATGCCAATAGTTTTTTTAGCTCTTGATCAGTGAGTTTGTGCTTAATGCGACTCACCACCTCTTTACTCAGCTCGTCCTTTCCCAAATAAAACATTGCGGAAAGCGCGAGTCCCACTTTGGTACCAGCGCCCTGCAATTTCTCTGGGGATACATGCTGCAATTGGATAATTGTTTTACCTACAGTGACCTCACGGCTAGCACCGCTTGTGTAAAAGACCGGACGCATCTGCATCTGAGTGCTCAGATTGAAAATTCGCGCTGCCTCAGCACCATGCACCTGGATCGTTTCGCGGTTATGCTTCGCGATGATATGTAATACGGAGGTCGGGTTAGGGCTGACACGACCAGCATATCGACTGATTTTCGGGCGCATATAGATGCCACGTGCAACCCTCTCGAGCACCCCTGCGGCGACTAGACGCGACATGGTTTTGTCCACGGCCGAACGCGAACCAGCCTCAGCAAAGCGTTCACTGCTGAAGGGGTGACCTTTCGCCATGTGCTTGATTCGATTCGAGATGGTAGCTGAGATAGACATAAAATCCTCCGTAACTGTCAGCAAATCTAGCAGAGTTTCTGACACTCATCAAATACCAAGACCCCGTATTTACTAGCGATTACAGGCATTTTCAAGGGTTAACCGCATAACTAACTTCAGGTGGGTTAACAGCGTCATGCCGGCTCTTGAATGCAAAGGCGTTGCCCCCAGAGGGTGAGCCTCCTACGCTTTTTTAGATTCATCACGGATGCCGGGAAAGACATCTTCATGAAAAAGAATTCGCTATCCCGGTAACTGTCCCGACATCGCGCGCCCGAACCTCTGGTGCCGTCTTGGTCTGGTACGAGGTTCGGGCCATCTTTTTCTCGGAGATGGACTTTCACATGACCCAAAACATCTACGACGACCCCAAGTTTTTCCAGGGCTACAGCCAAATGGCCCGCTCGATTGGCGGTCTCGATGCCGCACCGGAATGGCCTGCGCTGAAGGCGATGTTGCCGCCGATGCAAGGCCTGAATGTGGCGGATCTGGGCTGCGGCTACGGCTGGTTTTGCCGCTGGGCCAGTGAGCAAGGCGCTCATGGTGTTCTTGGCCTGGACGTATCGGAAAAAATGCTTGAACAGGCGTGCAACACCACTTCAGCCGCCAACATCCGCTACGAACGCGCTGACCTGGAAGAGCTCGATCTGCCGGTTGCCAGTTTCGATCTGGCCTATAGCTCTTTGGCACTGCACTACATCAAGGACTTGGCGGGACTCTTCGCCAACATCCATGCTGCCCTCAAACCTGGATCGCGTTTCGTCTTTTCCATCGAGCATCCAATTTTCATGGCCCCACGTAACCCCGGATGGATTACCGATGCCGAGGGGCGAAAAAGCTGGCCGGTGGATAGCTATCAACAGGAAGGCGAGCGCGTGACCAACTGGTTGGCAGACGGCGTGATCAAGCAGCACCGCACCATTGGTACCTTGCTCAACATGCTGATCGCGGCCGGTTTCAGCATCCAGCACGTCAACGAATGGGGCCCGAGCGATGCCGAGGTCGCGGCGCAACCGGCATGGGCCGAAGAGCGGGAGCGGCCGATGATGATGCTGCTCAGCGTTCAACGCTGAGTGTTTCTGGCAGACGTTCGTATCGTTTGCGTATAGATCCACGCGCACCCATAAAGAAGCCGTAGCGCTGCGCTCAGCCCTACGAAAGATCCCTTATGCTCCTCGCTCACCATCGCCAAGAGGTCAGCATGGACAGTTCAGAGTTGGGGATCATGATCATTTCAATGATCGGGTTGTTCGGCTTTGCTTCGTTTATTTTTGAATACTTGAGTGCCCGGCGCTCAAAGAAAAGGGGCGGATGACATGATCGTCATCCCCCCCTTTGCGCATCAGCGAGTCGCCACCAGAAACAACCGCGGAAACGGCAACAACACCGAACCATCGGCCAGCGCCGGATAGGCCTGCTCAATGGCGGCCAGATACTGCTTCAGGTACTGCGCCCGCTCCGTCTCATCCAGCGGATCGAGAAACGGCCGCAGACCGCTACCCTTGAACCACTCGACCACACCCGACGCACCGCCTGCGAGTGGATGATGGTAGGTGGTGCGCCACACATCGACGCGGGTGCAGCAGGCTTTGAGGATTGAGTAATAGCCACTGGCATCGGCCATTTCCGTGCGTTGCCCGGCGGCACCGGCAAGCTTGCTCGCCCAGGGACCGTCAGCCGCGACTTCGCGCATCAACCGATGCGAGGGCTCATTGAGGTTATCCGGCATCTGAATCGCCAGACTGCCACCGGGGGCGAGCCTGTTCACCAGCGAAGGCAGCAATGTGGCGTGATCGGGCACCCACTGCAACACCGCGTTGGCAAAAATCACGTCGAACGGACCGCTGTCGTTCCAGGTATCGATATCAGCAATGTCGAACTGCACCTGTGGCAAGCGCTTGCGCGCCGCTTCGATCATGTCGGTTGAACTGTCCAGCCCGCGCACTGAAGCACCGGGAAAGCGCTCCACCAGCAATTCGGTCGAGTTACCGGGACCGCAACCGATGTCGATGGCCGAGCGCACGTCTGCGGCGGGTATCGCCGCCAACAGGTCACGGGCGGGACGGGTGCGTTCATCTTCAAAAGCGACGTATTGCTTGGCGGACCAACTCATTGAGTTCTCCTGTCGTGAGTGCCGAAGCATCTTAACCCATGGCCGACCCGCGCCTTTCCCAGTGAGTGCGTAAATGTAAGTAGAATTTTCATCTCGCCCTCACTGTCAGAAAAAACAGGTGCATCCCCAAAAGGAAAACGGCCATGAAATTCGCAAAAATCGCACAGAAACTTTCCCTATGGGCCGGTAGCCCCAAGACGTTCCTGGGGGCGATCCTGTTGATTTTCCTGTGGGGGTTGAGCGGGCCGATTTTCAAGTTCAACGACACCTGGCAACTGATCATCAATACCTCGACCACCATCATCACCTTCCTGATGGTGTTCCTGATCCAGAACACGCAGAACCGCGACACGGACATTTTGCATTTGAAGGTCGATGAGTTGCTGCGGGTGACCAAGGACGCGCAGAACGCGATGCTCGGACTCGAGGCGTTGGACCTGAAAGAGCTGGAGGCGTTGAGAAAGCACTATCGCAGCCTGGGCGAGGGCCAGACCATTTCCATTGACGGCACGGTCGTTGAGGAGAAAGGCAAACAGGATCTGAATGAGTGTTGATCGACATTGCGCGGGTGGCCCGAGGTCACCCGCGCACGGGAATGACTAGAGACTGGCCTGTAGAGCCCGGGCCATTTGCAGGTGATTTTGCAGTTTGGGCAGGGTCTCCTCAGCGAATGCCTTGATCTGCGGCACGTCTGTGGTTTGCGCCGTTTGCTCAAGCTGCTCGATGGCTTCCTGAGTGGTTTTGACTTGGTTGGCGGCGTAGGCCTCATCAAAATTCGCGCCCTCCATGACTTCAGGCATCAAGGCCTTGGCCTTATCCACCACCTCTTCACGCGGGGCTACCGGCAGGTCCAGCTGCTTGGCGATTTTCGCCAGGTGCTGATTGGCGGTGGTGCGGTCGTTAATCACGACGATGGTGTAGTCCTTGACCTCTTTGGATTCGGATTTCTGGTGCGCCAGGCGACTGGCTTCGATGTCGGCCATGCCTTTGGCGGAGGCATCGTTGATGAATTCGGCAGGGGTCTGGGCGAAGGCACTGCTGGCGCACAGGCCCAGTAACGCGGCAAAACCGCAATTGCGTAATCGGGTGGCCATCCGGTTCATGGTCGCGCCCTCCTCTAAAAATTCAAACGGGAGCTTTCGCCCCCGCTTCTCAATCAAAACCACCTTATCCACTAGCGGGATTTTTGCCCGCCTTGTCCGCCTTTACGGCCCATGTCGGGTTTCGCAGGCTCTTTATCAACGGTCGTGGTAGTGGTTTTCCCACCTTTGCGACCGGCTTCAGACGCCTTGGTTCGATCGTTGGCGAAGTTTCCCGAGTTCGAGTTTCTTGAGTTAGGCATGATTCTCTACCTCTTGGTGATGTTCGCGGCGAGCTGTAGCCCGCATAGAATCTGAATTTATGCGGGCCAAAAGGTTTAGAAAAATCCGTTCATGCCGCGACGAACGGCGACCGATATTCAGACGAGCCGCAGGTGATGCTCCCGCTTGGCGCTGTACATCGCTTCATCGGCGTGCCGGAACAACTGCGCTTCTTCCGTGCCGTTTTCAGGGTATTGCGCCACGCCGATGCTCGGATGGATGTGCAAGCTGTGGCCATCCAGGCGCAGCGGCTGGTCCAGGACCTGACGGATTTTCCCGGCTACGCAGTCGGCATCGCCCGAAGCGTGGATGCTGTGCAACAACACAACGAATTCGTCACCGCCAATACGCGCCACGGTGTCGGTTTCGCGCACGCAGCCCTTGAGCCGATTGGCGACGGTCTGCAACAACATGTCACCCACCGCATGACCATGGGTGTCGTTGACTTGTTTGAAACGGTCGAGGTCGACATACAGCAGCGCCATGCGCCCACGGTCTTCACGCGCCGCTGCCAATGACGCCTTGAGCCGGTCACGCAACAGTTCGCGGTTGGGCAGTTGGGTCAACTGGTCGTACTGGGCCATGCGTTGCAATCGCGCGTGCAACTGCTTGCGCTCGATCGCTGTTGCGACCTGGGCACAGACATACTGCAACAGCTCTTTGTCCTGCTCGGTATAGCGCTCGCCGCCGGGGATGCTTTTGACGATCAGTGCGCCAATGGTGCCGTTCTGCGAGTTCAGCGGCACACCTAGCCAACAGGGTGAATGTTGCCCGGACACCAGCGCTTCGAAACCGACGTGTGGCGTCTCCTGATCCGGGGTCAGCAAAATCGGCAGGCCGGTGCGGATAACCTCGGCACACAGGCGCCCGGTGATCGTACCGGGCTGCTCGGGCTGCGGCTCGTGGTCGTCGACGTGGTAGGGAAAATTCAACTGCGCACAGTGTTCGTCATACAACGCCACGGAAAAATTCAGCGCCGGCAGCCATTCACCGATGATCAGATGGATGCGTTTGAACAGCGCCAACAGGTCTTCTGCCGCATGCGCCGCTTCGGAAATCGCGTATAGCGCCGCCTGTCGGGACTCGGCCTGCTTGCGTTCAGTGATGTCACGGGCCACGGCGATGCGCAGTTGATCCACCTCCGACCAGCGCGCCGACCACAGGATGTTCACCACCCGGCCATCCTTGCGCAGGTAACGGTTCTCGAAGTTCAGTTTGGGATCTCCGCCCATGATTTCTCGTGCGGCATCAAGGGTGCGCTGGCGGTCGGCCGGGTGCACCAGATCAATCATCTGCCGCCCGATCAACTCCTCCGGGGTGTAGCCAAAAATGCGCTCGCAGGCCGCACTGACAAATACGAAGCGACCTTGTTTGTCGACCGCGCATACGGCGTCCAGCAAGAGGTCGATGTAGCTCGCCAACGGAGCGGAATTTCTGGTGGTCATGGTGCCGAGAGCGTGTCCGAACGATGCAGCAAGAAGAAACCATCCCTGACCAGTACATGTGCCACTGATGCAACCCTGCAATCAGCGTCAAGCCTTGTTCGTCACCAGCCCCGGCAATGCATGCGCCAGGGCGTTGATGGCGAAACCGATGAACATCACCCCGCACAGGCGGGTAATCGCCAGCTCATGGCGTTGATACAAGGTGCGTACCCGGCGCGCCCCGACAATGCCGATGAGGATAGCGTAGGCGAAAAGGCCACCGACGAAGCTGAGGAAGATCAGCCACGGCAACATCGACCAGGTCAGCAACTCGGCGCGGCTTGAAAGCAAGGCAGTGAATGTCGCCACCGCCACCGGGTAAGCCTTCGGATTGGTCAGGCCAAACAGGATGCCATGCCAGAACGGTTGCCGCGCCGGCCCCTGGGGCGCTTCGCCAGCGCTGCGACGTGCCCGCACCGCGCGCCAGCCGAGCCAGAACAGATAGAGGCCGCTGAGTACGCCCAGCACATCAAACGCGGTGCTGCCGATTTCCCGCGCACCGACAATCGCCACCAGCGCGGTGCTGCACCAGATCACATCGCCCAGCAAATGCCCGCAGAGAAACCCCGCCCCCGCCCGCCGGCCATGCGCTGCACCAATCCCGAACACTGCCAGCACACCCGGCCCCGGGGTAATGCCATAAATGAAGCCCGAGGCAAGAACGGCCATTAGCAGCGATGGGGTCATGGGAAGTCCTTTTGAACTGTTTGGTGAATGGTCGCCAGTCTATATCAGGTCATTGCAGGCCGAATGACTGATCGTCGAAGAACTTCATCACCGACTTGGGCTTAGAACATCGAGGATTCAGGGAAAGACACTGCCGGAGGCCCGGGAGTGAGAGGAAGGCGCCCGCTTGCAGTGGCGGCGGGTCAAGGGAATGGTCGATAGTACGATGGCGACTGTCCGTCAGTCTTCGCGAGCAGGCTCGCTCTCACAGGGGTAATGCAATCCACTGTGGGAACGAGCCTGCTCGCGAAAGCGATCTGTCGGCACCGTAATGGATCGCAGGCTGCGCCAGCTCCTGCAGGAATGCGTGGTCCCCGCACGAGCCGGCGCGACTTGCGAACTCTTAAAACTTGTCCAGCGTACGCAGCTTCTGCGGCAGCCCCCACAGCAACAACGCCACCGCAATCAGCGCGCAGACGCCAATGACATACAACGCCGGTGTGGTGCTGCCGGTCAGGTCCTTGATCCGCCCGACCATGACCGGGCTGACGATGCCGCCGAACTGGCCCAGGGTGTTGATCACCGCGATCCCGCCCGCAGCCCCTGCGCCGGCGCCGGCCAGCAGTTTTGGCGGCAGAGTCCAGAAGCTCGGGATCGAGGCGATGATGCCGGCACCGAGCAAGCCCAGGGCGACGATCAGGAACGTCGTGTGATGGGCGAAGATCCCCGCACTGAAGAAGCCGATCGCACCGACCGCGACCAGTCCTGCGACAAACTTGCGTCGCTCGCCGGAGGCATCCGACAGGCGTCCGATCACCACCATGCTGATGGCGCCACAGATGTACGGGATCGCCGTCAGCAGACCGATCATCACCGGGCTCTCGGTACCGGCGCTGCGGATCAGTTGCGGTGCCCAGAAATTCAAGCCGTAGGATGCCACCTGAATCAGGAAGTAGATCAGGCCGAGGGTCAGGAAGCCCGGAATCCGCAGCGCCGCGAGCAGCGACCCGCCACTTTTGTGCGGTTCATGGTGAGCGATGCGACTGGCCAGCAACGTCTTCTCCGAGGGCGTCAGCCAGTGGGCGTCTTCGATGCGGTCCTTGAGCAGGGTCAGCACCAGCAAACCGAGGCCGATGCATGGCACACCGCCGAGCAGGAACAACCAGTGCCAGCCACGCATGTCCATGAAGCCGTCGAGGTGTTGCAACACCAGCCCGGAGAACGGCGCGCCCACCAACCCGGCGAAGGCCGATGACAGAAACAGCATCGAGGTGATGCGCCCGCGATAGTGCTGCGGGAACCACAGCGTCAGGTAATACAGCACGCCCGGCGCAAAACCCGCCTCCATGGCACCGATCAAGAATCGCAGTACATAGAACTGCCATTCGCTGTTGACGAAGACCATCAGCGCGGTGGCCAGCCCCCAGGACATCATGATCCGGGCAATCCAGCGACGGGCGCCGACCTTGTACAGCATCATGTTGCTGGGCACTTCGAAAATCACGTAACCGACCACAAACAACCCGGCGCCGAGACCGTAAGCGGTGTCGCTCAGGCTCAGATCGGCCTGCAACTGGAACTTGGCGAAGCTGATGTTGATGCGGTCGAAGAACGCGAACAGGTAGCAGACCATGATCAGCGGCATCAATCGCCAGGCGACCTTGCTGACCAGGGCTTTTTCTTCGTCGTGGCTAACGGCCGGGCTCGCGCCGGCCTCCAATGCATTAAGGCTCATTGCGTTTCTCCAGGCGGACTTCCCGAAGGTGTCCGATTGTTTTTGTTGTCTGGTGTGCTCTGTGTGGGAGCTTTTACTGTGGGAGCGAGCCTGCTCGCGAATACGGTCTGACATTCAACGATGATGTCGACTGATACTCCGCTTTCGCGAGCAGGCTCGCTCCCACAGGGGGTATCGGGTGGGTCAGGAGGGCACGGGGTGCAGGTCGCAGTTGCGGCCGGCCTTGGCCAGTTGACCGGGCACTTCGTGGCCGAGCAGCGTCGGCAATCCACGCGACAATGTCAGCAACAGCGGCAGATTGATGCCGGTGTGAATGCCGACTTCATCGCACAGGTTCACCAGGTCTTCCGTGCAGATGTTGCCCGAGGCGCCCGGTGCAAACGGACAACCGCCGAGGCCGCCGAGGGCCGCGTCGAAACGCCGGGCACCGGCCTCGTAGGCGGCCAGCACATTGCACAAACCAAGGCCACGGGTGTTGTGGAAATGCAGGGTCAGGTCCGCTGGCGATACCCGTTGCAACACGCGCCGCACCAGGCGGTCGACCTGACGCGGGTTGGCCATGCCGGTGGTGTCGGCCAGGGTGATGCCCTGAATGCCGAGTTCCTGATAGGCCTCGACAATCTGCAGCACCCGGTCTTCATCGATCTTGCCCTCGAACGGGCAACCGAAGGTGGTGGCGATGCTGGCGTTGAGTCGCACCGGCGAGCCGCCCACAAACTGGACGATCTCGCCAAACGCGGCCAATGAGTCTTCACGACGCATGCGCATGTTCGCCAGGTTATGGGTCTGACTGGCAGACATCACCAGGTTCAGCTCATCGGCGCTGCAGGCCAGCGCCCGTTGCGCGCCTTTGAGGTTGGGGATCAACGCGACGTAGATCACCCCCGGCTGGCGGGTAATGCCCTTGAACACCAACTCGCCGTCACGCAAAGCGGGAATGGCCTTGGGCGACACGAATGAACCGCCTTCGATACGGCTGAATCCGGCCAGGGACAACTGATCGATCAGGGCGATCTTGTCGACGGTTTCGACCCAGGTCGGCTCGATCTGCAGGCCGTCACGCGGAGAGACTTCCTGCACGATGAGGCTATCGGAACAGTCAGTGATCATTGCACCACTCCTTCGACTTTCAGGCGTTCGATGTCCGCCGGCGTCAGACCAAGCTGCGCGAGGATGCCATCGGTGTGCTGGCCCAATCCGGGACCCGACCAGTTCACGCCACCGGGTGTGTCCGAGAGTTTCGGCACGATGCCGGGCATTTTCACCGTGGCGCCGCCGGGCAGCTCGGCATTGAGCAGCATGTCCCGCGCCTGGTAGTGCGGATCGGCAACAATGTCGGCCACCGAATAGATGCGCCCGGCCGGAACTTCGGCGGCTTCCAGCGCCGCCAGCACGTCGTCGATCGGCAGGCTGCTGGTCCAGTGGGTGATGGCGGCATCGAGCAGATTGCTTTTTGCTGCGCGCCCATCGTTATGGGCGAATTCGGGTGCTTCGGCCAGATCCGCACGGCCGATGGTGTGCATCAGGCGACGGTAGATCGGGTCGCTGTTGCCGGCGATGACCACGTAAGCGCCATCGCCCGTCAGGTAAGTGTTGGAAGGCGCGATGCCCGGCAAGGCACCGCCGCTGCGCTCACGTACATGGCCGAGCATGTCGTATTCCGGCACCAGGCTTTCCATGACGTTGAACACGCTTTCGGCCAGGGACACATCGACGATTTGCCCGCCGCCCTGCCCGGTCTTGACCCGCAGCAACGACATCAATGCGCCGATCACTGCGTGCAGCGAAGCCAGCGAGTCGCCGAGGCTGACCCCAACCCGCGCCGGCGGCGAACCCGGTGTGCCGGTGGTGTAGCGGATGCCGCCCATGGCTTCGCCGATGGCACCGAACCCCGGACGATCACGGTACGGACCGGTCTGGCCATAACCGGAAATCCGCACCAGGGTCAGGTTGGGGTTAAGGGCATGCAGCACGTCCCAGCCCAGGCCAAGTTTTTCCAGGGCGCCGGGGCGCAGGTTTTCGATCAACACGTCGGCGCTGGTCGCCAGTTGCTTGACCAGTTCAACGCCTTCGGCGGATTTCAGATTCAGCGCCAGGGATTTCTTGTTGCGCGATTGCAGGTACCACCACAGCGAGGTGCCTTCGTGCAGCTTGCGCCATTTGCGCAGGGGATCGCCCTGCCCCATGGCTTCGATCTTGATCACTTCGGCGCCGAACTCGGCCAGCATGCGCGCGGCAAACGGCGCGGCGATCAGCGTGCCGATCTCGATCACTTTGATTGCACTCAGGGGGGCAGTCATCGCGGGGTACCTCTTGTTCTTGGAATATGTGCCAAGGCTAGAGGACCGATGCCCAAGGAATCCAACCTTCAGTTGGCAAGGGGCGTTCGCGAAACGCGAACGCCCTGCCGGGAAATCGCAGCAGCCTCAGGTATGCCTTCGCGAGCAGGCTCGCTCCCACAGGGGATTGGTGAACGCCACAGATCAA
>NZ_JBSVWS010000123.1:0-18445 GCF_054071155.1 Pseudomonas sp. SDO5532_S415
GATGTCGAATGATAAACCGCATTCGCGAGCAGGCTCGCTCCCACAGGGGCCGGTTTCGGCAGATACGCTTAAACAGAAACCCCGGCACGGGGCCGGGGTTTCTTTGCATCACTACAACCTTACACCAGCGCAGCAATCGCCGCGTTGAGCGTGGCGCTCGGACGCATGGCCTTGCTGATCAGCTCGGCATCGGCGTGGTAGTAGCCACCGATGTCCACTGGCTTGCCCTGAACGGCGTTGAGTTCGGCAACGATGGTTGCTTCGTTCTCGGTCAGGGTCTTGGCCAGGGTCGCGAACTGCGCTTGCAGTGCAGTGTCTTCGGACTGGGTGGCCAGGGCCTGGGCCCAGTACAGCGCCAGGTAGAAGTGGCTGCCGCGGTTGTCGATGTTGCCGACTTTGCGCGATGGCGACTTGTTGTTGTCCAGGAACTGGCCGGTGGCCTGGTCCAGGGTCTTGGCCAGAACCAGCGCCTTAGGGTTGTTGTAAGTCACACCCAGGTGCTCGAGGGAGGCGGCCAGGGCCAGGAACTCGCCCAGGGAATCCCAGCGCAGGAAGTTCTCTTCCAACAGTTGCTGCACGTGCTTGGGTGCCGAACCGCCGGCGCCGGTTTCGAACAGGCCACCACCGTTCATCAGCGGCACGATCGACAGCATCTTGGCGCTGGTGCCCAGTTCCATGATCGGGAACAGGTCGGTCAGGTAGTCGCGCAGTACGTTGCCGGTCACCGAGATGGTGTCCTTGCCTTCGCGGGTGCGCTGCAGGGTGAATTTCATCGCGTCGACTGGCGACATGATGCGGATGTCCAGGCCGCAGGTGTCGTGATCCTTCAGGTAGGCCTGAACTTTCTCGATCACCACGCCATCGTGGGCGCGCATCGGGTCCAGCCAGAAAATGGCTGGAGTGGCGCTTGCACGGGCACGGTTGACGGCCAGTTTGACCCAGTCCTGGATCGGCGCGTCTTTGGTCTGGCACATGCGGAAGATGTCGCCGGCTTCAACCGACTGTTCCAGCAGCAGGGTGCCGTTGGTGTCGGTTACGCGAACCACACCGTTGGTCTTGATCTGGAAGGTCTTGTCGTGGGAGCCGTACTCTTCGGCTTTCTTCGCCATCAGGCCAACGTTCGGCACGCTGCCCATGGTGGTTGGGTCGAAGGCGCCATTTGCCTTGCAGTCTTCGATCACCGCCTGGTAGATGGTGGCGTAGCAGCGATCCGGGATCACCGCCTTGGTGTCGTGCAGCTGGCCGTCGGTGCCCCACATCTTGCCGGAGTCACGGATCATTGCCGGCATCGAGGCGTCGACGATGACGTCGCTCGGCACGTGCAGGTTGGTGATGCCCTTGTCGGAGTTGACCATCGCCAGCGACGGACGAACGGCGTAGACCGCCTGGATGTCGGCTTCGATCTGCGCTTGCTGCTCGGCCGGGAGGGCCTTGATGCGAGCGTACAGGTCGCCGATGCCGTTGTTCAGGTTGAAGCCGATCTGCGCCAGCACGTCAGCGTGCTTGGCCAGTGCGTCTTTATAGAACTCCGCAACGATCTGGCCGAACATGATCGGGTCGGAGACCTTCATCATGGTGGCTTTGAGGTGAACCGACAGCAGTACGCCTTGTTGCTTGGCGCTTTCGATTTCAGCGGCGATGAAGCTGCGCAGGGCATTTTTGCTCATCACGGCGCAGTCGAGGATCTCGCCTGCCTGGACGCTGGTCTTTTCTTTCAGGACGGTGGTGGTGCCGTCTTGAGCGATCAGTTCGATTTTGACCGCGCCGGGGGCGTCGATCAGGGCGGCTTTTTCGCTGCCGTAGAAATCACCGCTGCTCATGTGCGCGACGTGGGACTTGGAGTCCGCGGCCCAGGCGCCCATTTTGTGCGGGTGCTTGCGTGCGTAGTTCTTGACCGACAGCGGGGCGCGACGGTCGGAGTTGCCTTCGCGCAGAACCGGGTTCACGGCGCTGCCCTTGACCTTGTCGTAACGGGCCTTGGCTTCTTTGTCGGCGTCGCTGGTCACGGTTTCCGGGTAGTCCGGCAGTGCGTAGCCCTGGGCTTGCAGTTCTTTGATCGCGGCTTGCAGCTGCGGAACCGAGGCGCTGATGTTCGGCAGCTTGATGATGTTGGCTTCAGGCGTAACGGCCAGGTCGCCCAGTTCGGCGAGGTGGTCGGCTACGGCTTTGTCGCCCAGTTGCTCGGGGAAGCTGGCCAGGATGCGCCCTGCAAGAGAGATATCGCGGGTTTCCACGGCGATATCAGCCGAGGCGGTGAAGGCCTCTACGATAGGCAACAGTGAATAGGTGGCGAGGGCGGGAGCTTCGTCGGTGAAGGTATAGATGATCTTCGAGCGGGTGGGCATATTCGGATTAACTCTCTCTTCTTTGCTAAAGCGTGCGCAGAAACTCGAGGGGCGCCGGGTAAGCGCGTTCGTTCAAAGTCATCCATGAGCCGAATGTCGAGATTTCTTCGCGGTGATGTTGGGTGCATCAGTAGAGCGTCAAGCAGTCGGGTTGCGGTAACAGCCCGGCTTTGGGCGGAAAGTCTCGGCTACGTTTTGGGTAGCAAGGAGAGGTCGGCCGTTGTGACCCTATGGTCAGCGGGCGGCATTATACATAGGTAGCTGGCAATCTGCCGATGGTTCATGCGAATCGATTCTCGTCCATTGGTCTAAAGGTCGCAGGGGCAATGGAAAGACGTCAGCGGCGCAGGGTCATTCGTCGTGCTGGAGTTTGGCGCTTTTCCCTTTGCTTTCAGGCTTGTAGGTCAGCTGTTGTGCGGCTTTGCGGCAGATGAATGGAACATAGGGTTTGCGCGTTGATTTAACTGGGTTACGCTCGAACCAAGCCAGATGTTCAATCCAATCAATGGAGTTCAGCATGGGTTACAAGAAGATTCAGGTTCCAGCCGTCGGCGACAAAATCACCGTCAACGCAGACCATTCTCTCAATGTTCCTGATAATCCGATCATCCCGTTCATTGAAGGCGACGGCATTGGCGTCGACGTCAGTCCCGTCATGATCAAAGTGGTTGATGCTGCCGTGGAAAAGGCCTACGGGGGCAAGCGCAAGATTTCCTGGATGGAAGTCTACGCCGGTGAAAAGGCCACCCAGGTCTACGACCAGGACACCTGGCTGCCCCAGGAAACCCTGGACGCCGTGAAAGATTACGTCGTTTCCATCAAGGGGCCGCTGACCACTCCGGTCGGTGGTGGCATCCGTTCGCTCAACGTGGCGCTGCGCCAGCAGCTTGACCTGTATGTGTGCCTGCGACCTGTGGTGTGGTTCGAGGGCGTGCCAAGCCCGGTGAAAAAGCCTGGCGACGTCGACATGGTGATCTTCCGCGAGAACTCCGAAGACATCTATGCCGGTATCGAGTGGAAGGCCGGCTCGCCGGAAGCCACTAAAGTCATCAAGTTCCTGAAAGAAGAAATGGGCGTCACCAAGATCCGTTTCGACCAGGACTGCGGTATCGGCATCAAGCCGGTATCCAAGGAAGGCACCAAGCGTCTGGTGCGCAAGGCCCTGCAATATGTAGTGGACAACGACCGCAAGTCGCTGACCATCGTGCACAAGGGCAACATCATGAAATTCACCGAAGGTGCCTTCAAGGACTGGGGCTATGAGGTGGCGAAGGAAGAATTCGGCGCCGAGCTGCTCGATGGCGGCCCGTGGATGAAGTTCAAGAATCCGAAAACCGGCCGCGAAGTCATCGTCAAGGACGCCATTGCCGACGCCATGCTTCAGCAGATCCTGCTGCGTCCGGCCGAATACGACGTGATCGCCACGCTCAACCTCAACGGTGACTACCTCTCCGATGCCCTGGCGGCGGAAGTGGGCGGTATCGGTATCGCGCCGGGCGCCAACCTGTCCGACACCGTGGCCATGTTCGAGGCCACCCACGGTACTGCGCCGAAGTATGCCGGCAAGGACCAGGTCAACCCGGGTTCGGTGATTCTTTCGGCGGAAATGATGCTGCGCCATCTGGGCTGGACCGAGGCGGCGGACCTGATCATCAAGGGCACCAATGGCGCGATCAAGGCCAAGACCGTGACCTATGACTTCGAGCGTCTGATGGAAGGCGCCAAGCTGGTTTCGTCTTCCGGATTCGGTGAGGCGTTGATCAAGCACATGTAAGCAAGCGACAGACGTACGAAAACCGCCCGATTCAAATGATTGAGTCGGGCGGTTTTTTTATGACTGGATGACGGTGCGGTGTCAGACCGTCACGGACTGTTGCGTGGCAGGTGTCGTGGTTTTTGAAGCCTCTACAGGGGCGCTGATATTGACGGCATGCAAGCCCTTTGGCCCCTGGATGATTTCGAAGACGACCGCCTGGCCGGCCTTCAAGGTTTTATAGCCGTCCATCTGGATGGCTGAGTAATGGGCAAACAGATCTTCGCTTTTGCCATCCTCGTTAATGAAACCGTAACCCTTGGCGTTGTTGAACCATTTCACCTTGCCACTGACCTTGACGCCTGACATACCCAACTCCCTCTGCAACAGACTCCATCACTGGAGTATCATCCAGTTCATCCGCAGTCATTTCTTCGAAAAAATTTGACTCCGCGGACCTTTTTTACCCACTGTGGGCTCTATTGGTTGTAACACCGTTTTGCCGATAGTCAAGGTGACCCGGCAGTCGGAGTTGAAAACGTTAATGGGTGCCCCCACCACTGTATTTGCACAACTGACGAACCTTTCTTTCCATGCATGCAATCAGCCAGATTCGACTAACATTCAATCAGGATCGCCCTGATTTACACGACGACGATTCCGCAGGCATTGCTGTTCAGGAGGCTAAGCCTGCTTTACAGGCGCCGCCGATGTACAAGGTGGTTTTGTTTAATGATGACTACACACCGATGGATTTCGTCGTCGAAGTGCTCGAGGTGTTTTTTAACCTGAATCGCGAGCTGGCGACCAAGGTCATGCTGGCCGTCCATACAGAAGGACGGGCAGTATGTGGAGTGTTTACCCGCGACATCGCCGAGACCAAGGCCATGCAGGTCAACCAGTACGCCAGGGAAAGCCAGCATCCGCTACTCTGTGAAATCGAGAAGGACGGTTAATCGCCGGACACTTGGGTATGAGGTGAAGCTATGTTAAACCGCGAGCTCGAAGTCACCCTCAATCTTGCCTTCAAGGAGGCCCGTTCGAAGCGTCATGAATTCATGACCGTCGAGCATCTCCTGCTGGCCCTATTGGATAATGAGGCTGCCGCCACCGTTTTGCGTGCGTGCGGCGCAAACCTCGACAAACTCAAGCATGACCTGCAGGAGTTCATCGACTCCACCACGCCATTGATCCCCGTGCATGACGAGGATCGTGAAACCCAGCCAACCCTGGGCTTCCAGCGTGTCCTGCAACGTGCTGTGTTTCACGTACAGAGCTCGGGCAAACGCGAAGTGACTGGCGCCAATGTGCTGGTCGCGATCTTCAGTGAGCAAGAGAGTCAGGCAGTGTTCCTGCTGAAACAGCAGAGCGTTGCCCGAATCGATGTCGTCAATTACATCGCCCACGGCATTTCCAAAGTGCCAGGGCACGGCGATCACTCTGAGGGCGAGCAAGATATGCAGGACGACGAGGGCGGTGAGTCTTCTTCTTCAGGCAATCCTCTGGATGCTTATGCCAGCAATCTGAACGAACTCGCGCGCCAGGGTCGCATCGATCCGCTGGTAGGCCGTGAGCTGGAAGTCGAACGCGTTGCGCAGATCCTGGCGCGTCGTCGCAAAAACAATCCGCTGCTGGTGGGCGAGGCGGGCGTGGGTAAAACCGCGATTGCCGAAGGCCTGGCCAAACGCATTGTCGACAACCAGGTACCGGACCTGCTGGCCAACAGCGTGGTGTATTCCCTTGACCTGGGCGCCTTGCTGGCCGGGACCAAATACCGCGGCGATTTCGAGAAGCGCTTCAAGGCGTTGCTCAATGAGCTGAAAAAACGTCCGCAGGCGATCCTGTTCATCGACGAAATCCATACCATCATCGGTGCGGGTGCCGCGTCCGGTGGCGTCATGGATGCTTCCAACCTGCTCAAGCCGCTGCTGTCGTCCGGTGATATCCGGTGCATCGGTTCGACTACGTTCCAGGAATTTCGCGGCATCTTCGAGAAAGACCGTGCCCTGGCACGACGCTTCCAGAAGGTCGATGTGTCGGAACCGTCGGTGGAAGACACCATCGGTATCCTGCGTGGCTTGAAGGGGCGTTTCGAGACTCACCACAACATCGAGTACAGCGATGAAGCCCTGCGTGCCGCTGCCGAACTGGCGTCGCGCTACATCAATGACCGGCACATGCCGGACAAGGCCATCGATGTCATCGACGAGGCGGGTGCCTATCAGCGCCTGCAACCGATCGAGAAGCGCGTAAAACGCATCGAAGTGCCTCAGGTTGAGGATATCGTCGCGAAAATCGCGCGGATTCCGCCAAAACACGTCACCAGCTCCGACAAAGAGTTGCTGCGTAACCTTGAGCGTGACCTGAAGTTGACCGTGTTCGGTCAGGATGCCGCGATCGACTCCCTGGCGACCGCGATCAAGTTGTCCCGCGCCGGTCTCAAGTCGCCTGACAAGCCTGTCGGTTCGTTCCTGTTCGCCGGTCCTACCGGTGTCGGTAAAACCGAAGCGGCGCGTCAGCTGGCCAAGGCATTGGGTGTCGAGCTTGTTCGATTCGACATGTCCGAGTACATGGAACGTCACACCGTATCGCGTCTGATCGGTGCGCCTCCTGGTTATGTCGGGTTCGATCAGGGCGGTTTGCTGACTGAAGCCATTACCAAGCAGCCACATTGTGTGCTGCTGCTCGATGAAATCGAGAAAGCGCATCCGGAAGTCTTCAACCTGCTGCTGCAGGTCATGGACCACGGTACGCTGACCGATAACAACGGGCGCAAGGCGGACTTCCGTAATGTGATCGTCATCATGACGACCAACGCCGGTGCTGAAACCGCGGCGCGTGCCTCGATCGGTTTCACCCTTCAGGATCACTCCTCTGATGCGATGGAAGTGATCAAGAAGAGCTTCACGCCTGAATTCCGTAACCGTCTGGACACCATCATCCAGTTTGGTCGCCTCAGTCATGAGGTCATCAAGAGCGTGGTGGACAAGTTCCTTATCGAACTTCAGGCGCAGCTGGAAGACAAGCGTGTACTGCTGGAAGTCACCGATGCTGCCCGCAGCTGGCTGGCGGCCGGTGGTTACGACGCGATGATGGGCGCTCGACCCATGGCGCGCCTGATCCAGGACAAGATCAAGCGTCCACTGGCGGAGGAGATACTCTTTGGCGAACTGGCCGAACATGGCGGTGTAGTACACATCGACATCAAGGACGGCGAGCTGACCTTCGAGTTCGAGACCACGGCGGAAATGGCCTGACGTTTATCGCAACAAAGCAAAAAGGCGCCGTTTGGCGCCTTTTTGCTGTCTGTCTGTTATTGAGTTGGTACCTGTGGGAGCGAGCCTGCTCGCGAAAGCGCCAGGTCATTCGACATCAATGCTGAATCACAAATCGCCTTTGCGAGCAGGCTCGCTCCCACAGGGGATCTGCGCCGACTTGAGGTTGTTTCAGGCAAACAAAAACGCCCGGCAATGCCGGGCGTTTTGTATTGACTTGATTAGCGAGCGCGGTAAGTGATGCGCCCTTTGCTCAAGTCATAGGGCGTCAGCTCGACGCGCACTTTGTCACCGGTAAGAATACGAATGTAGTTCTTGCGCATCTTGCCGGAAATATGCGCGGTTACGACGTGCCCATTTTCCAACTCCACGCGAAACATGGTGTTGGGCAGGGTGTCGACGACAGTGCCTTCCATTTCGAAGCTGTCTTCTTTCGACATGCAGTAAAGCCCTCGGTGTCCAGTGAATGGCCCGGTGCAACTGCGCCAGGCAAAAGCGGCGTGCATTGTGCCCGAAAAGTGGGGGTCAAGCCAAGGGGTTTAAGGGTGTGCTCTAGTTCAGAACGACCCAACGCTGGTTAACCAGCAATTCAATGGGGCGATACTGGGTCTTATAGCTCATTTTTTTGCAGTTCTTGATCCAGTAACCCAGATAGACCGCATCCAGCCCCAGGCGCCGGGCCTCGGCGATTTGCCAGAGGATGGCATAACGCCCCAGGCTGCGACGCTCTTCGTCGGGTTCGTAGAAGGTGTAGACCGCCGACAGACCGTTCGGCAGAAGGTCAGTGACGGCAATCGCCAGCAACCGGCCGTCGAGGCGGAATTCGTAGAACCGGGAAAACGGCAGGTCGCGCACCAGGAACGTCGAAAACTGATCGCGACTGGGTGGGTACATGTCGCCGTCGGCATGCCGCTCTTCTATGTAACGCTGATAAAGGTCGAAATACTCTTCGCTGAATCCTGGCTTGGCCGGGCGTACTTGCAAGTCGGCGTTGCGCTTGAAAATGCGTTTCTGCTGACGGTTGGGTGTGAATTGCGCAACAGGAATGCGCGCCGGCACGCACGCATTGCAGTTCTGGCAATGGGGGCGATACAAGTGGTCGCCACTGCGACGAAAACCCATTTCCGACAGGTCTGCATAGACATGCACATCCATGGGCTGACTGGGGTCGAGAAACAGGGTCGTGGCCTGCTCCTCGGGCAGATAGCTGCAAGAATGGGGCTGAGTGGCATAAAACTTCAAGCGCGCCAACTCGGTCATGATCAACCCTCGGATAAGCTTTTAATTAGGGGCGTCTCTAAGTGTAAGCCACGCGCGCAAAAGTCGCTCAGCAAACCCAGGTGGCACGGCTGGGTTGATCCAGATACTGCGCCAGGTAGCCGGCAAATGCGCTGCGGGGAATCGCCCGTGCGCCCAGGCTGTGCAGATGGTCGGTGGGCATCTGACAGTCGATGAGCACAAAACCCGAGTCTTTCAGATGTCTGACCAGTGTGGCAAAGCCATATTTGGAGGCGTTGTCGGCGCGGCTGAACATGGATTCGCCGAAAAACAGCCGGCCCATCGCCAGGCCGTACAGCCCGCCGACGAGCGTGCCCTGGTCCCAGACCTCCACCGAGTGCGCGAAACCGCGATGGTGCAACTCCAGGTAGGCGTCCTGCATGGTCTCGGTGATCCAGGTGCCATCGGCGTATTCCCGTGGGGCGGCGCAGGCGCGAATGACGGCGGAAAAGTCCTGGTCGAAGGTCACTTGATAACGTTGTTGGCGCAGCAGTTTGTTCAAGCTGCGGGAAACGTGCAGTTCGTCGGGAAACAGGACGGTGCGCGGATCCGGCGACCACCAGAGAATCGGCTGGCCTTCCGAGAACCATGGAAAACAGCCGTGACGGTAGGCCTGAATCAGCCGATCGGCAGACAGGTCGCCGCCGGCGGCCAACAGGCCGTTGGGGTCGCGCATGGCTTTTTCCAGCGGCGGGAAAGTCAGGGAGTTGCGTTGTAACCAAGTCAGCATGGCGTCCGGGCTTGCAGAAGGGGAGGGCGGTGACGGGCGCAATTTGGCCCGTCACTCAGTGTGCCGTCAAACGGCAGGAATGTCGTCGAGGTATTTTTCCGCATCGAGGGCCGCCATGCAGCCGGCCCCGGCGGAGGTGACCGCCTGGCGATAAACGTGATCGGCCACGTCGCCGGCAGCGAACACGCCTGCAATGGCAGTTGCAGTGGCATCGCCCTCGCTGCCGCCCTTGACCAGCAAATAGCCATCGCGCATTTCCAGCTGGCCGACGAACAGGTCGGTATTGGGTTTGTGGCCGATGGCGATGAACACGCCGGACAGTGCCAGTTCAGCGGTTTCGCCGGTATGACTGTCGCGCAGGCGGGCGCCGGTCACGCCGCTGGCATCGCCCAGCACTTCGTCCAGATTCTGGTTCCAGTGCAGGCGGATATTGCCGTTGGCGGCCTTCTCGAAGAGTTTGTCCTGGAGGATTTTCTCCGACCGCAGCTTGTCGCGACGGTGAATCAGATGGACCTCTTTGGCGATGTTCGACAGGTACAGCGCTTCTTCAACCGCCGTGTTGCCGCCGCCGACCACCGCAACCACTTGATTGCGGTAAAAGAAACCGTCACAGGTCGCGCAGGCCGAAACTCCCTTGCCGGCAAATGTTTCTTCCGATGGCAGCCCCAGATATTGCGCCGAGGCGCCGGTGGCAATGATCAGTGCGTCGCACGTATAAGTACCGCTGTCGCCGGTCAATTCGAACGGGCGCTGTTGCAACTTGGCCGTATGGATGTGGTCGTAAACGATCTGTGTATCGAAGCGCTCGGCGTGTTTTTGCATGCGCTCCATCAGGACCGGGCCGGTGAGTCCTTCGACATCACCTGGCCAGTTATCGACTTCGACGGTGGTGGTGAGCTGGCCACCTGCCTGTATGCCGGTAATGACAACGGGTTTGAGGTTGGCGCGGGCGGCATACACGGCTGCGCTGTAACCGGCGGGGCCGGAACCCAGGATGATCAGGCGGTGATGTTGCGCTTCGCTCATAAAAACACCTCATAAGCCTTTGTCACAAAAGAGAATGCATGCTCCAATTGAGTCGCATGTAATGTGTTTTTGACTATGCTGCATACAAGTGTTTCAAGCATGGCATCGGACGAACAAACCCGTACAATGCCTGGTTGTAACAGCGTTTGTAACTGTGGTTGTAACAGAATAAGCGTGCACCTCGTGTTTATAAAAACCGGGGCACAGTGTTAAAAGTAGACCCGGTTGCGCCTGTTAACTTTTTTACCTGCCTGGATTGGGCAGTTTTTTGGGCTGTTTTTTAGACATTCACCAGATGGACGCGCCGATGGCGCAGGAAAAGAAGCGTTTTGAAGAAATCCACCGAAGCACCCAAAACAGTCGTTCCGCTCTGGCGCCAGCAATTGCACTACCGGCTCAAGGAAGGTGCATTGATCGCCATCGGTGCGTTGTGCCTGTTCCTGATGATGGCCTTGCTGACTTATGGCAAGGACGATCCGGGCTGGAGCCATAACAGCAAGATCGATGACGTGCAGAACTTCGGCGGACCCGCCGGCTCCTACAGCGCCGATATCCTGTTCATGGTGCTCGGTTACTTCGCCTATATCTTCCCGTTGCTGCTGGCGATCAAGGCTTATCAGATCTTCCGTCAGCGCCATGAGCCGTGGCAGTGGAGCGGCTGGCTGTTTTCCTGGCGCCTGATCGGCCTGGTGTTCCTGGTGCTGTCCGGCGCGGCGCTGGCGCATATCCATTTCCATGCCGCGACCGGTCTGCCGGCCGGCGCTGGCGGCGCGCTGGGCGAAAGCCTGGGCGATCTGGCGAAAAACGCGCTGAACATCCAGGGCAGCACGCTGCTGTTCATCGCCCTGTTCCTGTTCGGCCTGACCGTGTTCACCGACCTGTCGTGGTTCAAGGTGATGGACGTCACCGGCAAGATCACCCTCGACCTGTTCGAGTTGTTCCAGGGCGCGGCCAATCGCTGGTGGGCGGCCCGGACCGAGCGCAAACAGCTGGTCGCGCAATTGCGTGAAGTCGATGATCGCGTGCACGACGTGGTCGCGCCGACCGTGACGGACAAGCGCGAGCAGGCCAAGGTCAAGGAACGCCTGATCGAGCGCGAGCAGGCCCTGAGCAAGCACATGTCCGAGCGCGAGAAGCAGGTGCCGCCGGTGATTGCCCCGGCCCCGGTCAAACCCCCAGCGCCGAGCAAACGCGTGGAAAAGGAGAAACAGGCGCCGCTGTTCGTCGACAGCGCCGTGGAAGGCACCTTGCCGCCGATCTCGATTCTCGATCCCGCGGAAAAGAAACAACTCAATTACTCACCGGAATCCCTGGCGGCGGTCGGCCACCTGCTGGAAATCAAGCTCAAGGAGTTCGGCGTCGAAGTCACCGTCGATTCGATCCATCCGGGCCCGGTAATTACCCGTTACGAAATCCAGCCGGCGGCCGGGGTCAAGGTCAGCCGCATCGCCAACCTCGCCAAGGACCTGGCGCGTTCCTTGGCCGTGACCAGCGTGCGGGTTGTGGAAGTGATTCCGGGCAAGACCACCGTCGGTATCGAGATTCCCAACGAAGACCGGCAGATCGTGCGCTTTTCCGAAGTCCTGTCGACCCCTGAGTACGACAACTTCAAGTCGCCGGTCACCCTGGCCCTGGGCCATGACATCGGCGGCAAGCCGGTCATCACCGACCTGGCGAAAATGCCTCACTTGCTGGTGGCCGGTACTACCGGTTCCGGTAAGTCGGTGGGTGTGAACGCGATGATCCTGTCGATCTTGTTCAAGTCCGGCCCGGAAGACGCCAAGCTGATCATGATCGACCCGAAAATGCTGGAACTGTCGATCTACGAAGGCATTCCGCACCTGCTGTGTCCGGTGGTCACCGACATGAAGGACGCGGCCAACGCCCTGCGCTGGAGCGTCGCCGAGATGGAACGGCGCTACAAATTGATGGCGAAGATGGGCGTGCGAAACCTGTCGGGCTTCAATGCCAAGGTCAAGGAAGCCCAGGACGCCGGCGAGCCGTTGAGCGATCCGCTGTACAAGCGTGAAAGCATCCACGACGAAGCGCCGTTGCTGCAGAAGCTGCCGACCATTGTCGTGGTCGTGGACGAATTCGCCGACATGATGATGATCGTCGGCAAGAAGGTTGAAGAGTTGATCGCCCGTATCGCCCAGAAGGCGCGTGCGGCCGGTATCCACTTGATCCTCGCGACCCAGCGGCCGTCGGTGGATGTGATCACCGGTCTGATCAAGGCCAACATCCCGACCCGCATGGCGTTCCAGGTATCGAGCAAGATCGACTCCCGGACCATCATCGACCAGGGTGGCGCTGAACAATTGCTGGGTCACGGTGACATGCTGTACATGCCGCCAGGCACCAGTCTGCCGATCCGTGTCCACGGTGCCTTTGTCTCCGATGACGAGGTTCACCGGGTGGTGGAAGCCTGGAAACTGCGCGGCGCGCCGGAGTATAACGACGACATCCTCAACGGTGTCGAAGAGGCCGGCAGTGGCTTTGAAGGCAGCAGTGGGGGTGGCGATGGCGATGACCCTGAAGCCGACGCGCTGTACGACGAAGCGGTGCAGTTCGTCCTGGAAAGCCGTCGCGCGTCCATTTCCGCGGTTCAGCGCAAGCTGAAAATCGGCTACAACCGTGCTGCGCGCATGATCGAAGCCATGGAAATGGCCGGTGTCGTGACGTCGATGAACACCAACGGTTCGCGTGAAGTCCTGGCCCCTGGCCCGGTACGCGACTGACCTGATATTGAAAGGGCGGCGCTCTCGGGCGCCACCCGCACTCCCACGAATGTTATGAGGACTCCCATGCGTCTTATCCGCATGCTGTTGCTGCCGGTACTGGCTTTGACCACGCTCTCGGCCCACGCCGACGACAAGGACGTGGCGCGTCTGACTCAGTTGCTGGAAAAATCCCAGACCTTGACCGCGCGTTTCTCCCAGTTGACCCTCGACGGCACCGGCACCCAATTGCAGGAAACCGCTGGTCAGATGTCCCTGCAGCGTCCGGGTCTGTTTTATTGGCACACCGACGCACCGCAAGAGCAGTTGATGGTGTCCGATGGCAAGAAGGTGTCCCTGTGGGACCCGGACCTGGAGCAGGTCACCATCAAGAACCTCGATCAGCGCCTGACCCAGACGCCAGCGCTGCTGTTGTCCGGTGATGTGTCCAAGATCAGCCAGAGCTTCGACATCAGCGCCAAGGAAGCCGGCGGCGTGATCGACTTCATCCTGAAGCCGAAAACCAAGGACACCCTGTTCGACAGCCTGCGCCTGTCGTTCCGCAACGGCCTGGTCAATGATATGCAACTGATCGACAGCGTCGGCCAGCGCACCAATATCCTGTTCACCGGCGTGAAGGCCAACGAGCCGATCCCGGCGTCCAAATTCAAGTTCGACATCCCCAAGGGTGCCGATGTGATCCAGGAATAAAGAGCACTCACACAAAACCTGTGGGAGCGAGCCTGCTCGCGAAGACGTCGGCACATTCAGCATTGATGTGGCGGATACACCGCTTTCGCGAGCAGGCTCGCTCCCACAGGGATCTGCCAGGCATCAGGACTCAGTGAGGTTTTAACAGCTTGTGATGGACCTGTTTCGCAGCACCCCGATCGCTCAGCCCTTGGCCGCCCGTCTGCGTGCGACCAATCTGGATGAGTACGTCGGTCAGGAACACGTGCTCGCTCGCGGCAAGCCCTTGCGCGAGGCCCTGGAGCAGGGTGCCCTGCATTCGATGATTTTCTGGGGGCCGCCGGGGGTGGGCAAGACCACGCTCGCGCGATTGCTGGCGGAAGTTTCGGAAGCGCACTTCGAAACGGTGTCGGCGGTCCTGGCGGGGGTCAAGGAAATCCGTCAGGCGGTGGAAATCGCCAAGCAGCAGGCGGCGCAGTACGGCCGGCGCACGATTCTGTTCGTCGACGAAGTGCACCGTTTCAACAAGTCCCAACAGGATGCTTTCCTGCCCTACGTCGAGGACGGCACGCTGATTTTCATCGGCGCGACCACGGAAAATCCGTCTTTCGAACTCAACAACGCTTTGTTATCCCGTGCCCGGGTTTATGTACTCAAAAGCCTCGATGAAACGGCGCTGCGCAAACTGGTGCATCGTGCGCTCACCGAAGAGCGCGGCCTGGGCAAACGCAACCTGACCCTCAGCGATGAAGGCTTTCAGATGTTGTTGTCGGCTGCCGATGGCGATGGTCGGCGCCTGCTCAATCTGCTGGAAAACGCTTCCGACCTGGCCGAAGACAGCAGTGAGATCGGCGTCGAACTGCTGCAAAGTCTGTTGGGCGATACCCGTCGGCGTTTCGACAAGGGCGGCGAAGCCTTTTACGACCAGATTTCCGCGCTGCACAAGTCGGTGCGCGGCTCCAACCCCGACGGCGCGCTGTACTGGTTCGCGCGGATGATCGACGGTGGCTGCGATCCGCTGTACCTGGCCCGGCGCGTGGTGCGCATGGCCAGCGAAGACATCGGCAACGCCGATCCACGTGCCCTGAGCCTGTGCCTGGCGGCGTGGGAAGTGCAGGAACGCCTCGGCAGTCCCGAGGGCGAACTGGCGGTGGCGCAGGCCATTACCTATCTGGCCTGTGCGCCGAAAAGCAACGCTGTGTACATGGGCTTCAAGACGGCCCTGCGCGCCGCCGCCGAACATGGTTCGCTGGAAGTGCCGCTGCACCTGCGCAATGCGCCGACCAAGCTGATGAAGCAGCTGGGCTACGGCGACGAATACCGTTACGCCCACGACGAACCGGACGCCTATGCCGCCGGCGAGGATTACTTCCCCGAAGAACTTGACCCGATCCCGTTTTATCAACCGGTGCCCCGTGGCCTGGAGCTGAAGATCGGCGAAAAGCTCAATCATCTGGCGCAACTCGATCGTTTAAGCCCCCGGCAGCGGAGAAAATAGTGATTCAAACGATTCTTGCGGTGTCCGTGGCCGGCATCGCTGGTACATTACTGCGTTTCGCCACCGGCAACTGGGTCAGCGCCAACTGGCCCCGGCATTTTTATACGGCAACCCTGGCGGTCAATCTGGTCGGCTGTCTGATCATCGGCGTGCTGTACGGGCTGTTTCTGACGCGCCCGGAAGTACCGATCGAAATTCGCGCCGGCCTGATCGTGGGCTTTGTAGGGGGGCTGACGACTTTTTCATCCTTTTCACTGGATACGCTGCGCCTGCTGGAAAGCGGGCAGGCGCCGATAGCCTTCGGTTATCTGGCCATCAGCGTGTTCGGCGGGTTGCTAGCCACCTGGGCTGGCCTATCCTTGACCAAACTTTGATAAACGAGAGACCGACATGCTCGATTCCAAACTGTTACGTAGCAACCTTCAGGACGTAGCGGACCGCCTGGCATCCCGTGGCTTTGCCCTGGATGTCGCGCGCATCGAAGCGCTGGAAGAACAGCGCAAGACCGTCCAGACCCGCACCGAAGCACTGCAGGCTGAACGAAATGCGCGTTCCAAATCCATTGGCCAGGCCAAGCAGCGCGGCGAAGACATCGCGCCGCTGATGGCGGACGTCGAGCGCATGGCGGGCGAGTTGGCTGCCGGTAAAACCGAACTGGACGCGATCCAGACCGAACTGGACTCGATCCTGCTGGGCATCCCGAACCTGCCGCACGAATCGGTGCCGATCGGCGACGACGAAGACGGCAACGTCGAAGTGCGCCGTTGGGGTACCCCGACCGCGTTCGATTTCCCGGTGCAGGACCACGTCGCGCTGGGCGAGAAGTTCGGCTGGCTGGACTTCGAAACCGCGGCCAAGCTGTCCGGCGCGCGTTTCGCCCTGCTGCGCGGCCCGATTGCCCGCATGCACCGCGCCCTGGCGCAGTTCATGATCAACCTGCACGTCACCGAGCACGGCTACGAAGAGGCCTACACGCCTTATCTGGTCCAGGCCCCGGCGCTGCAAGGCACCGGCCAGCTGCCGAAGTTCGAAGAAGACCTGTTCAAGATCGGTCGTGACGGCGAAGCCGATCTGTATCTGATCCCGACCGCCGAAGTGTCGCTGACCAATATCGTTGCCGGCGAGATCGTCGATTCCAAACTGCTGCCGATCAAGTTCGTCGCCCATACGCCGTGCTTTCGAAGCGAAGCCGGTGCGTCGGGTCGCGATACCCGCGGCATGATTCGCCAGCACCAGTTCGACAAGGTCGAGATGGTGCAGATCGTCGAGCCGTCGACTTCCATGCAAGCGCTGGAAGGCCTGACCGCCAACGCCGAAAAAGTCCTGCAACTGCTGGAACTGCCATACCGCACCATTGCGCTGTGCACCGGCGACATGGGCTTCAGCGCGGTCAAGACCTACGACCTGGAAGTGTGGATTCCGAGCCAGGACAAGTACCGTGAAATTTCGTCGTGCTCCAACTGCGGCGACTTCCAGGCCCGCCGCATGCAGGCGCGTTTCCGCAACCCGGAAACCGGCAAGCCGGAACTGGTGCACACCCTGAACGGTTCCGGCCTGGCGGTCGGTCGTACTCTGGTGGCGGTACTGGAAAACTACCAGCAGGCCGACGGTTCGATCCGCGTGCCAGAGGTACTGAAACCGTACATGGGTGGCCTCGAGGTCATTGGCTAAATGAAATATCTGCCGCTGTTCCATAACCTGCGCGGCAGTCGTGTGTTGGTTGTCGGTGGGGGGGAAATTGCCTTGCGCAAATCCCGCCTGCTGGCCGATGCCGGTGCGCTGCTGCGGGTGGTCGCACCTGAAATCGAACAGCAACTGCGCGAATTGGTGGCCGCCAGTGGTGGCGAGTGCCTGTTGCGTGGCTATGTCGAAACCGATCTGGACGGTTGCGGGCTGATCATTGCCGCCACCGATGACGAATCGTTGAACGCACAGGTCTCCGCCGATGCTCATCGGCGTTGTGTGCCGGTCAACGTGGTGGACGCGCCGGCCCTGTGCAGCGTGATCTTCCCGGCGATCGTCGATCGTTCGCCGCTGATCATTGCCGTGTCCAGCGGCGGCGATGCGCCGGTGCTGGCGCGCTTGATCCGCGCCAAGATCGAGACCTGGATTCCCTCCACCTACGGTCAACTGGCCGGACTGGCGGCGCGTTTTCGCAACCAGGTAAAAAACCTGTTTCCGGATGTGCAGCAGCGTCGGGCGTTCTGGGAAGACGTGTTCCAGGGGCCGATTGCCGACCGGCAACTGGCCGGGCAGGGCGCCGAAGCCGAGCGTTTGCTGCAGGCGAAGGTGGATGGCGAGGCACCGGTGGCCACTGGCGAGGTGTATCTGGTCGGCGCCGGACCGGGTGATCCGGACCTGTTGACGTTCCGCGCCTTGCGCCTGATGCAGCAAGCCGACGTGGTGCTGTATGACCGCTTGGTGGCACCGGCCATTCTCGAGTTGTGCCGTCGTGATGCCGAGCGGGTTTACGTCGGCAAGCGTCGCGCCGATCACGCGGTTCCGCAGGATCAGATCAACCAGCAATTGGTGGACCTGGCGAAGCAGGGCAAGCGTGTGGTGCGGTTGAAGGGCGGTGATCCGTTCATCTTCGGGCGTGGCGGTGAAGAGATCGAAGAACTGGCAGCCCATGGCATCCCGTTCCAGGTGGTGCCGGGCATCACGGCGGCCAGTGGTTGCGCGGCTTATGCCGGGATCCCGCTGACCCATCGCGATTACGCGCAGTCGGTGCGTTTTGTCACGGGACATCTCAAGGACGGTTCCACCGATCTGCCATGGGCCGATCTGGTCGCGCCGGCGCAAACCCTGGTGTTCTACATGGGGCTGGTGGGCCTGCCGATCATCTGCGAACAGTTGATCAAGCACGGTCGCAGCGAAGATACCCCGGCGGCGTTGATCCAGCAGGGCACCACGGTCAATCAGCGGGTGTTTACCGGCACCTTGGCTGACCTGCCGCAACTGGTGGCGGAGCATGAAGTGCATGCGCCGACACTGGTAATCGTGGGGGAAGTGGTGCAACTGCGCGAGAAACTAGCGTGGTTTGAAGGGGCTCAGGGGCAGGTCTAGAGACCGAGTCACCCTCATCGCGGGCAAGCCCGCTCCCACAGGATCTGTGCCAACCACGGGACCTGTG
>NZ_JBSVWS010000124.1:0-18237 GCF_054071155.1 Pseudomonas sp. SDO5532_S415
GGGAATGCGATTAACTGTGGGAGCGAGCCTGCTCGCGAAGGCGTCAGACCCGGCACCGCCAATCAATGATCCCGAAATTCTTTATGACACGCACTACAGGCGTCTTCGACCTTCTGCACCGCCGGCCCCAGGTTGCTGGCCTTGTAGGGCTGAACCTGGCTGGCGATCACCAGTTCGCCGGTAGCGGCTTCAAGGGTGCGGGCCATTTCCTGAAAGCGCTCCTGCTGTTGCCAGACATCGCTTTTGGCACTGGTGTGGTCTTCTTCACGCACCTGCGGGAAATGCTTCCAGGGTTCACGGGACAACGCGTCAAGTTTCACCGCGCCGTCAGCGAATTTCGGGCCATCGAACGGAATACGGCCACGCAACATGCCCCCCAGGTCTTCGCCGGTCTTGAGCATTTGCTTGAAAATGGCCTTGCGCTGACCCAGTGGCGAATTCGGATCGACCCCGCCGCAGGCGGACAACGTCAAACAGGCCAGCAATACAACAGTAAGTCTTTTAAGAGTCATGGCAGCTTCAGGTCACAGGAAACGGCGGCCAGTATCCTCGCGTCATCGGCAAACACCAATAGCCCTATTATCAATACGGGTTGCATGAGCGCATGCAGCACTCAGGCAACCGGCAAAGGAATTACTCCATGAACAGCCGTATCAAGGCATGGCATTGCAGCCTGGCCTGGACCCTGCCAATGGTGGCCCTGCTCGCAGGCTGCACCGGTGGCGACAAACAACAACCGAAAACCCACGCCTTGGCCACCTACTCCAGCGCCACGTGGGAGGCGCTGCCGGCAGTTTCCGACAATGACCTGGTTGCTGGCTTCGGCTCGTGGCGCAGCGCCTGCACACGACTCAAGGCCGACCCGGTCTGGGGTACCACCTGCGCAGCAGCCGCCAACGTACCGCAAACCGCCGGCGAGATTCGTGGCTTTCTCAAGCAGAACCTCGATGTCTATGGCCTGCGTGCCGCCAATGACAACCCCAACGGTTTGATCACCGGTTACTACGAACCGGTCTACCCCGGCAGCCTGACCCAGACGGCAACGGCGAACATCCCGGTGTATGGCGTGCCCGACGACATGATCATCGTTGCCCTGGACAGCATCTACCCGGAACTCAAAGGCAAACGCCTGCGCGGCCGGCTCGAAGGCCGCGTACTCAAGCCATACGACGATGCGGCAACGATTGAAACCAAGGGGGTCAAGGCACCGGTGGTGGCCTGGCTGACTGATCCGATGAACCTGCAGTTCCTGCAGATCCAGGGTTCGGGTCGTATCCAGCTCGACAGCGGTCGCCAGTTGCGCATCGCTTACGCCGACCAGAACGGCCACCCGTATCGACCGATCGGACGCTGGCTGGTGGAGCAAGGCGAACTGAAGAAAGAGGACGTGACCATGGGCACGATCAGCGCCTGGGCCAAGGCCAATCCGTCGCGCATTCCGGAACTGCTCGGCAGCAATCCAAGTTATGTGTTTTTCACCCGCAACCCCGACAGCAACGAAGGGCCTCGCGGCTCGTTGAATGTGCCGTTGACGGCGGGTTACAGCGCAGCGGTGGATCGCAAGGTCATTCCGCTGGGCAGCCTGTTGTGGCTATCCACCACCAAACCGGATGGCACCGCATTGGTTCGACCGGTGGCGGCGCAGGACACGGGTGGCGCAATTGCCGGCGAGGTTCGCGCAGATCTGTTCTGGGGCACGGGCGATGCGGCCGGGCAACTGGCCGGGGACATGAAGCAACAGGGGCAGATCTGGATGCTGTGGCCTAAGGGCGCGGCGCTGCCGCAAGTGCCCCAGGTGGCTGATGCAGAAAAGACCAAGCCCTGAGTCAAGCGTTGGCCATCAGATAGCTTTCGCGAGCAGGCTCGCTCCCACAGGGGTTCATTGCCGAACACAAGATTTGTGTTCAATGAAGATCCACTGTGGGAGCGAGCCCGCTCGCGAAGGGTCCTTATCGGCAATAAAGATTCAGGCCGACACAACAAAAAACGCCACAATCAACCCCATCCCCACAAACCACATCAACGACCGCAACGTCGCCAGATCCGTTAGATAAAAAATGATGTACAGCAGCCGGCTAGTGATGAACAACACCGACAGCACGTTGATCGTCACCAATTCCGCATTACCGGCCAGGTGAGCCACGATCACCGCCGCGGCGAACGCCGGGGTCACTTCAAAGCTGTTCAGTTGCGCCGCATTTGCGCGCCTGCCCAATCCTTCCAGCGAATCGAGAAAACCCCGGGGGTCATGGTTGTGTCTCAACCTGAACCCGCCGCTGATCTTGGCCACACCCACACATACATACGGCAGGAAAATCGCAATCAAAATGCACCACAGAGCAACCGTCATAAAGCAGTCCCTTCTTCACGTTACAGAGCCGTCAGAATTTCATCACCAGCATGCCGATCAGCACCAGTCCACAGGCCAGTAGCCGTGGCCTGCCAAAAGGTTCTTTCAGGTAACGCATGCCGAACAGCACCACCAGAATCACACTGATCTCGCGCAACGCCGCCGCTTCGGCAATCGAGCCCAGCTGCATGGCCCACAGCACCAAAGCGTAGCTGAACAACACGCAGAACCCGACCGCCAGCCCCAAACGCCACTGCTCACGCCAGAACAACCTGAACGCCGGCCGCTTTCGCACCCAGGCCAGCAACGGGAATGGCCAGGCGCTGAGCAGCGTCACCCAGACCAGATAGTCCAGCGGATGCGACCAGCGCCGCAGCGCCTGACCGTCGATGTAGGTGTAGCAACCGATGCACAGGCCGATCAGCGCCACCACCGGCAACATCGACCAGGGCAGGCGCGCACCGCCTCCGCCCTGCCAAAGCAGGCACAGCATGCCAAGCGGGATCAGGAGAATCCCGAAGATCTGCTGATGGGTCAGCGCTTCCCCGGCGAAGATCAGCGTCAGCGCCAGCACCACCAGGGGTGACAACCCGCGCATCAACGGATAGACCAGCCCGAGGTCACCGACCCGGTAGGCCTGGATCAACAGATAGCGATAGAGCAACTCGAATGCCGCGGAAGCCAGAATCCAGGGCCAGATTTCAACGGGCGGCAGCTCCACGAAAGGCAACATCAGCGCGACAAAAAGCATCGCCACGCTGTCCATGCAGGCCACCACCAACAGGCGCTCAGCGCTGAATTTGATCAGGGTATTCCACGCCGCATGCAACAGCGCCGCCACCAACACCAGAGCCGTCGCAAGCACGGCACACTCCTTTTTGTTTTCCCGCATCCCATGTAGGAGCGAGCTCGCTCGCGAAAAACCTCAGAACAACGCGTATATCCTGAAAACACGCGTCATCGTTGATATCCATCGCGAGCAGGCCCGCCCCCACAGAATTGATTCGCGATATGTCAGCAGCTGTTTATACTGCAAGCGACCACGCCGCACTCAGTTGCGCACAGACTAATTCCAATAACATCCGCCCTTGCCCGCTCTCGTCGAGAACGGTCTTCGGCATGCGTATGCCTGATCACAGCGTCAAGACTACCGACAGAGACCTTGCGCATGCCACTCGCTTTGCTTGCCCTCGCTGTTGCCGCGTTCGGCATCGGCACCACTGAATTCGTCATCATGGGTCTGCTGCCCGATGTTGCCCGCGACCTCGCGGTGAGCATTCCTCATGCCGGCCTGCTGATCACCGGGTACGCCCTGGGCGTGGTGTTCGGCGCGCCGATCCTCGCGGTCGGCACCGCCAATATGCCGCGCAAAGCCACATTATTGGGCATGACGCTGATGTTCATCCTCGGCAACATGCTCTGCGCCCTGGCCCCGAACTACGCCACGCTGATGGCCGCCCGAGTGGTGACCGCGCTATGCCACGGTGCGTTTTTCGGCATCGGCTCGGTGGTCGCCGCCGGGCTGGTGGCGCCGAACAAACGGGCTCAGGCGATTGCGATGATGTTCACCGGCCTGACCCTGGCCAACGTGCTGGGCGTGCCACTGGGCACCGCACTTGGGCAATACGCCGGCTGGCGCTCGACGTTCTGGGCGGTGTCGGTGATCGGTGTGATCGCCGCCATTGCGCAATGGATCTGGTTGCCGAAGGACATTGCGATGGACAAGGCCAACCTCGCCAGCGAGTTCAAGGTTTTGGGCAAGGTCAACGTGCTGCTGGCGCTGGGCATGAGTGTGCTGGCCTCGACCAGCCTGTTCAGCGTATTCACCTACATCGCACCGATCCTGCAGGACATCACTGGCGTGAGCCCCCATGGCGTGACAATCATGTTGCTGTTGTTCGGGGTGGGCTTGACGGCGGGCAGCATGCTCGGTGGCCGCCTGGCCGACAGTCGCCTGTTGCCGTCGCTGGTCGGCATGGCACTGGCCGTGGTGCTGGTGTTGGCCACCTTCAGCCAGACCAGCCACTCGGTGATTCCGGCGGCGATTACCCTGGTGCTGTGGGGGATTTTTGCTTTCGCGTTGTGCCCGATCCTGCAATTGCTGATCATCGATCAGGCCCACGAAGCGCCAAACCTGGGATCGACCCTGAACCAGAGCGCATTCAACCTCGGCAACGCAGCGGGCGCATGGATTGGCGGATTGGTGGTGGCCAGCGGCGCGGATCTGGCGGACTTGCCCTGGACGGGCGCGCTGGTCAGCGGCCTCACAGTGCTGACCGCGCTGTTTTTCATCTACCTGCAACGCCGTGGCGTAGCTGCGGTTAATGCCCCAAGCTGAAACCGACTATTTTTTGATCTTTTGCGGGTCGGGCTCCTCGCCCTGATCCGCTGTGTTTTTTGGCGGCCCGCTCTCACTGCGAATTTGTGCATGGCTGATCAACGCGAAGATGAAGCTGCCACCGATGATGTTCCCCACCAGCGTGGGACCGGCGAACACCAGCCAGAAATCCTTCCAAGGCAGTTCGCCGGCAAACACCAGGTACGAGACCTCCAGCGAACCGACCACGATGTGGGTGAAATCCCCCAGCGCCATGAAGTAGGTGATGAGGATGATGATCCACATCTTGGCGCTCTCCATGGATGGGATCATCCAGACCATGGTGGCGATCATCCAGCCGGAAATAATGCCCTTGGCGAACATCTGGCTGGGGTGGTTTTCCATGACCTTGCGACCGATGTCGAGGAAGGCCACGTCGGTCTTGCTGTCGAAAATCGGCAACTCCAGCATGACGTAGGCCACCAGCAGGGTCCCGCAAAGATTTCCGAACAACACGACTGACCACAGCCGGAGCAATCGACCAAAGTTGCCCAGCGTGGGCTTGCTCATGATCGGCAACACGGCCGTCAGGGTGTTTTCGGTGAACAGTTGCTGGCGGGCGAGGATCACCGCAAGAAACCCGGCGCAGTAGCCGAAACTGGCGATCACCTTGAAACCTTCGTCGTCCGGCAGGCGGGAATTGAGCAGCCCCATGGCCATCAAAGACAGGCCCATGGTCAAGCCGGCAGCCAGGGCCGACCACCACAGCGCGGCAATACTGCGCTCCAGTTCCTGATCGCCTTGGGTGCGGATGATTTCGTGCAGCACCGCCGCGCGCGGTGGCTGGCTTTTCTCGACTTCGTGCTTTTCTTTGGGCGAGAGGTCGGGGGTCTTGCCGGTTTTGTGAGTGTCCATAACGCTCCTGAACCGCTGGCGTGCGATGTAGTTACGACCCGCGCGGTACCGAGCTGTTCACCGTTCCAGCAAATGAAACAATACCCTGTGGCGAGGGAGCTTGCTCCCGTTGGGGAGCGAAGCGCTCCTGAACCTGCTACCCCATTGTTTCAGATAGACCCCGCCGCCAAATTTACGACTGCTGCGCAGCCGAGCGGGAGCAAGCTCCCTCGCCACAAAAAGCATTCAGTCGCTGACTGGCACATCATCCTTGAACTGATCTGTGACGTACTTGATCTCGGTCCGGCCGTGCGGTGCCGGCAATCCGTCTTCGCCAAGGTTGACGAACACCATTTTCTCGACGGTCAGGATGCTTTTGCGGGTGATTTTGTTGCGCACTTCGCAAGTCAGGGTGATCGAGGTGCGGCCGAACTCGGTGGCGGTGATGCCCAGTTCGATAATGTCGCCCTGACGGGAAGCGCTGACGAAGTTGATTTCGGAAATGTACTTGGTGACGACGCGCTGGTTACCCAGCTGAACGATGGCGTAGATCGCCGCTTCTTCGTCGATCCAGCGCAGAAGACTGCCGCCAAACAGCGTGCCGTTGGGGTTCAGGTCTTCGGGCTTGACCCATTTGCGGGTGTGGAAATTCATGTTCACTCCTGAGCGTCTTGCCGAATGATGGACGGTATCTTGGCAGACCCCGGGCCAGAGCTCTATTCGGCATCGTCTATAGCCACTATTACCGTTCGCACATTGACCGACAGAAACCCTTTGGAAGATCAGCATAGCCCGCTATAATCGCCCCCGTTTCAAAACGGTAACTTCAACTTGCTACCGTTTTCCCGCCACCTGTCCGAGGGGCGCTGCAGCAGGCTGGACCTGTCAGGCTCGGATGGGGCGTTGCCAGGCCTTGATCGGCCCGACACTAAACGCACAACGGCGCCCATTCGCATACATTACGAATGGAGGCTCTTCATGAGCGCTGTTATCACGCCTGCAGATTTTAACGATTACAAAGTCGCCGACATGTCCCTGGCTGCCTGGGGTCGTCGCGAAACCATCATCGCCGAATCCGAAATGCCGGCCCTGATGGGTCTGCGCCGCAAGTACTCCGAAGAGCAACCGCTCAAGGGCGCGAAGATCCTCGGCTGCATCCACATGACCATCCAGACTGCCGTGCTGATCGAAACCCTGGTTGCCCTGGGTGCCGAAGTACGCTGGTCGTCCTGCAACATTTTCTCGACTCAAGACCAGGCTGCCGCCTCCATCGCCGCTGCCGGCATTCCGGTTTTCGCCTGGAAAGGTGAAACCGAGCAGGAGTACGAGTGGTGCCTGGAGCAAACCATCCTCAAGGATGGCGCGCCTTGGGATGCCAACATGATCCTCGACGACGGCGGCGACCTGACCGAACTGCTGCACAAGAAGTACCCACAGGTACTGGATCGCGTTCACGGCGTGACCGAAGAAACCACCACTGGCGTGCACCGCCTGCTGGACATGCTGGCCAAGGGCGAGCTGAAAATCCCGGCCATCAACGTCAACGACTCGGTGACCAAGAGCAAGAACGACAACAAGTACGGCTGCCGTCACAGCCTGAACGATGCGATCAAGCGCGGTACCGACCACCTGCTGTCCGGCAAGCAAGCGCTGGTCATCGGTTACGGTGACGTGGGCAAGGGCTCCGCTCAGTCCCTGCGTCAGGAAGGCATGATCGTAAAAGTCTCCGAAGTCGACCCGATCTGCGCCATGCAAGCCTGCATGGACGGTTTCGAACTGGTTTCGCCGTTCATCGACGGTATCAACACCGGTACCGAAGAAAGCATCGACAAAGCGCTGCTGGGCAAGATCGACCTGATCGTGACCACCACCGGTAACGTCAATGTTTGCGACGCAAACATGCTCAAGGCCCTGAAGAAACGCGCTGTTGTCTGCAACATCGGTCACTTCGACAACGAAATCGACACCGCTTTCATGCGCAAGAACTGGGCATGGGAAGAAGTGAAGCCACAGGTTCACAAGATCCACCGTACCGGTCCTGGCGCATTCGATGCCCAGAACGACGACTACCTGATCCTGCTGGCCGAAGGCCGTCTGGTTAACCTGGGCAACGCCACTGGCCACCCAAGCCGTATCATGGACGGTTCGTTCGCCAACCAGGTTCTGGCGCAGATCTTCCTGTTCGGCCAGAAGTACGCCGACCTGTCGCCAGCCCAGAAAGCCGAGCGCCTGACGGTTGAAGTACTGCCGAAGAAACTCGACGAAGAAGTGGCCCTGGAAATGGTCCGCGGTTTCGGCGGCGTTGTGACTCAACTGACCAAGACCCAGGCCGACTACATCGGCGTGACCGTCGAAGGCCCGTTCAAGCCGCACGCTTATCGCTACTAACAGGCGCTGATTGTTCGCTCTCCCTGTGGGAGCGAGCCTGCTCGCGAAGGGGCCATCGCATTCAACATTTGCGCTGGCCATTAAATCGCTTTCGCGAGCAGGCTCGCTCCCACATGGGACAGCAGCGCCTCGAAGGCTCTTGTTTCCAAGGATATGACCATGTCCCAAGATCGTCGCTACAGCTTCGAGTTCTTCCCTACGAAGACCGATGCTGGGCATGAAAAGCTGCTCGCCACTGCTCGTCAGCTGGCCACATACAACCCCGACTTCTTCTCCTGCACCTATGGCGCTGGCGGTTCGACCCGTGATCGCACCCTCAATACCGTGCTGCAGCTCGAAAGCGAAGTGAAAATCCCTGCCGCACCGCACTTGTCTTGCGTGGGCGATAGCAAGGACGACTTGCGCGGCCTGCTGGCCGAGTACAAAGCGGCCGGCATCAAGCGCATTGTTGCCCTGCGCGGCGACTTGCCGTCGGGCATGGGTATGGCCAGTGGTGAGTTGCGCCACGCCAATGACCTGGTCGAATTCATTCGTGAAGAGACCGGCAATCATTTTCACATCGAAGTCGCCGCCTACCCGGAAATGCATCCGCAAGCGCGTAACTTCGAAGACGATATCGCCAACTTCGTGCGCAAGGCCAACGCCGGCGCCGACAGCGCGATCACCCAGTATTTCTTCAACGCCGACAGCTATTTCTACTTTGTCGACCGTGTGCGGGCGCTGGGCGTGAACCTCCCGATCGTGCCGGGCATCATGCCGATCACCAACTACAGCAAACTGGCACGCTTCTCCGACGCCTGCGGTGCGGAAATCCCGCGCTGGATCCGCAAGCAACTGGAAGCGTACGGTGACGATACCCAAAGCATTCAGCGTTTCGGCGAGCAAGTCATCACCGAGATGTGCGATCGCTTGCTGCAAGGTGGCGCGCCAGGATTGCACTTCTACACACTGAATCAGGCCGAAGCGAGCCTGGCGGTGTGGAACAACCTGAAGTTGCCGCGTTAAAAATCGTCAAAGAAAGATCAAAAGATCGCACTCTGCGGCAGCTCTTACATTGGAATGTGAAATTTCTGTAGGAGCTGTCGCAGACTGCGATCTTTTGTTTTCACATGCACTTTTATTGTGCGCAAAGACACGGAGATAGAGCATCTGCAGCCAGTTTCTGGCTCTTTCCCGTTTCTCGTCGTAATCTCAAGCCCATGCCTTTGATCACGCAGTTAATCGCCGTGTTTGTCTTCACTTGCCTGAGCTTTGCCGCTCGGGGCGAGAAATTGCGCATTGTCACGGAACCCTGGGCTCCTTACGTGTATGAGGAAAACGGCAAATCCCTGGGCCTGGACTACGAAACCACGGCGATTGTCTTCAAGCGCCTGGGCATCGAAGTGGAGTGGCAGTTCCTGCCGTGGAAACGTTGTCTGTCGATGCTTGAAACGGGTCAGGCCGATGGCGCGCTGGACATTTTTCACAGCGATGAGCGCGACGCGACCCTGCTCTACCCCAGCGAACCGCTCTCGGAAGTCCAGTTCGTGATGTTCTATGCCAATGATCGACCACACCCGTTCCGCACCCTCGACGAACTTCGCGGCCTGACTATCGGCACCTCGCCGGGTTACCTCTACAGCAAGGATTTCAGGGAGTCGACGTTGTTCACCCGCGAGCCGGCACCCAGCCATGAAGCCAACTTCGGCAAACTGGTGCGCGGACGGATCGACCTGCTGATCACCGACCGCCGTGTCGGCCAGCATCTGCTCGACGAGCTGAACATCCGCGACAGGATTACCGAAAACCCCACGATCATCAGCCAGCAGAGCCAGTTTCTGGCGGTGCGGCGCAATGCCGGTATGGATTTGCTGGTGCAGCGCTTCGGTGCCGAGCTCAAGCGCTTCAAGCGCGAACCGGCCTATGCCGAGCTGAGCGCCCGCTACGGTGCTGCCCCGACAAATGCAGCGAGCGCCGCCAGTGTCAGCGCCACCCGTACAAAAACCGTTGAGCAGCAGGAAAGCGGCGCGCAGTGATTGCTCTGTTATACTCCGGCCTTCCCGCCAGGCTCACGCCCGGACGCCCGGAATCGTTCAAGGCATCTCGACCCCGCTACAGCGCAGCTTTTCAGCCCGCGCGAGCGCTCCAGACGAGCCTTCGAGACCCGGCAGGACCGGACGGGATAGCGTCCTCTTAAACGCCATTCGCGCCAGGCAAGACTCCCATTGGGCCAAGCCCTAACTAAAACAGGATTACTCATGTCCTTTGCTTCCCTCGGTCTCTCCGAGGCTTTAGTCCGCGCTATCGAAGATGCGGGCTATACCGAGCCTACTCCGGTGCAACAGCGGGCCATTCCCGCCGTGTTGCAAGGTCGCGACCTGATGGTCGCGGCGCAGACAGGTACTGGTAAAACCGGCGGTTTCGCCCTTCCGATCCTGGAGCGGTTGTTCCCCAACGGTCACCCGGACAAATCCCAGCGTCACGGCCCACGCCAACCGCGTGTATTGGTCCTGACCCCCACTCGCGAACTCGCCGCACAAGTGCACGAAAGCTTCAAGGTCTATGCCCGTGACCTGAAATTCGTCAGCGCCTGCATCTTCGGCGGCGTCGGCATGAACCCGCAGGTTCAGGCCATGTCCCGCGGTGTCGACGTGCTGGTGGCCTGCCCTGGCCGTCTGCTCGATCTCGCCGGCCAAGGCAGCGTCGACCTGTCCCACGTTGAAATCCTCGTGCTGGACGAAGCCGACCGCATGCTCGACATGGGCTTTGTCCATGACGTGAAGAAAGTCCTGGCGCGCCTGCCGGCCAAACGGCAGAACCTGCTGTTCTCGGCGACGTTCTCCAAAGACATCACCGACCTCGCCGGCAAGCTGCTGCATAACCCGGAACGCATCGAAGTCACGCCGCCGAACACCACGGTCGAGCGCATCGAACAGCGCGTGTTCCGCCTGCCCGCCAGCCACAAGCGTGCGCTGCTGGCGCATCTGATCACCGCTGGCGCCTGGGAACAGGTGCTGGTGTTCACCCGCACCAAGCACGGCGCCAACCGCCTGGCCGAGTACCTGGACAAGCATGGCCTGAGCGCTGTTGCGATCCACGGCAACAAGAGCCAGAACGCCCGTACCAAAGCCCTGGCCGATTTCAAGGCAGGCAGTGTGCGCATCCTGGTCGCCACCGACATCGCCGCCCGCGGCCTGGACATCGACCAGTTGCCACACGTGGTCAACTTCGAACTGCCGAACGTCGATGAAGATTATGTGCACCGCATCGGCCGTACCGGCCGTGCCGGTCGTTCGGGCGAGGCGATCTCGCTGGTGGCCCCGGACGAAGAAAAACTGCTGAAAAGCATCGAGCGCATGACCAAGCAGAAAATCGCCGATGGCGACCTGATGGGCTTCGATGCCAGCGCCGTGGAAGCTGAAAAACCGGAAGCCCGCGAACGCCCGGACATGCGCAACCCGCGCAATCCACGTGGCCCGCGCGGTGATGGTCCGAACGGCAGCGGTGGCGGCCGTAAAGACAAGGGCAAGGACAAGGGCAAGGAAAAACCTGCCGCCTCCGGTCGCGGCGAACGCCCGGCCCGTGAACAGAAGCCGCGCGAAGGCACCCCGGCCCGTGAACAGCGTCAACCGAGCCAGCCGCCTCGCGCCGCTGCCGACCGTGCGCCGGATGAGTTCCTGGACGACGATATCGATAACTTCGGTAACCGCGTCGACTACGTGCCACAACAGAAGCCAGCCCATGGCCGCGGCCGCCGTCCGGGTGCTCCGGCACAAGGTACAGCTACCGGTTCGGGCGCTCCACGTGGCGGCAAGCCACAGGGTCGTCAGAACGGTCCGCGCAACAGTGATGGCGCCAGCACCGGTACGCCGCCAGCCAAACGCAGCGGCCCACGCAACGGTGCGCCACGTGACGGTCAGGCCCGTCGCGAAGACTCGCGCAATCGTCGTCCGGCCCGTGACGACCAGGCCCGTTCGGAACCGGCCGTGCAGAACCCGCGGGGCAACGCGCCGAAGATCATGCACAAGGAGTCCAAGGCCGACCGCTTCCCGACACCTGAGCAGCTGGATCAACTGCCAAGCCGCCCTCGCGGCGAAAAACCGGCGTTGCTGACCCGCAATCGCTGATTTGTCGCTGAAATGAAAAATGCCCCGGGCTCGAAAGACCCGGGGCATTTTTTATGGCAAATGAGAAACCCTGTGGGAGCGAGCCTGCTCGCGAAAGCGGTCTATCCGTCATTTCCATGTTGATCATACCGCCGTCTTCGCGAGCAGGCTCGCTCCCACAGGGATTGTTGATACCGGCAGAGTTTGTTGTACGGCAATAAAAAACGCCCGCGCTCGTGAGAGCAGCGGGCGTTTATGTGTCAGGCGCGAAAATTACTTCGCTTTGACACCTTCAAACGTTACGTACAGTTCAACCGCGTCAGACGCTGGACCCAGGTCTTTCTGCTTGCCGAAATCGGAACGCTTGAGGTTGGTGGTGCCTTCGAAGCCGGCACGGTAGCCGCCCCATGGATCCTTGCCTTCACCCAGGAAAGTTGCCTTGACCACGATCGGCTTGGTCACGCCTGCGATGGTCAGGTCACCGGCCACGTCGGCAGTGTCTTTGCCGGCGGCGTTTTTACCGGTGGGTTTGACGCTGGTGGACACGAAGGTGGCTTTGCCAAACTTGCCCGCGTTCAGGAAATCACCGCTGGCGATGTGCTTGTCGCGCTCGGCGTTGTTGGTGAACACGCTGGCGGTGTTCACGTTGAACTCGATCTTGCTGGCTTCAGGCTTGGCAGCGTCGAAGCTGAACTTGCCGTCAATGTCCTTGAAAGTACCGGTGATGTAGCTGTAGCCCAGGTGGCTGATCTTGAAGTCAACGAAGGCGTGCTGTCCTTCCTTGTCGACCACGTAGTCAGCGGCCATAGCGTTACCGGCGGACAACAGGGCGGAACCGATTGCCAGAGCGGCCAGAGTCTTTTTCAACATACTTTGTTTTCCTTTGGAGTCGAGGTTGAGCTTCAGGCTTTGCGACCCAGCATTCGCTTGAGGGTCACATCGCGATCGATAAAGTGGTGCTTCAATGCTGCCAACGCATGGAGGCCGGAAAAAATTACCAGCACCCACGCCAGGTAGAGGTGAATCACGCCAGCGGTATCTGCCTGGTCCGGTAGTCCGGATACCAGTGCAGGGATTTCAAATAGGCCAAACACCGGAATCCCGACACCTTCGGCGGTGGAAATCAGGTAACCGGCAATCATCACAGCGAACAGACTGAGATACAGGAAGCCATGGCCGAAATGGGCGCCGAGGCGCGTCATGCGGCTGTAGCTGGTCAAGGTGGGCGGCGGTGGGCTGACGAAGCGCCACAGTACCCGCAGCAGCATCACACCCAGCAACACCAGGCCGATGCTCTTGTGCAGATCCGGCGCATCTTTGCGCCAGACGCTGTAGTAGTCGAGACCGACCATCCACAACCCCAGCGCGAACAGGCCGAACACTGCCAATGCCACACCCCAGTGCATGACTATGCTGACCAAACCATAGCGGGAAGTAGAGTTACGTAGCTGCATTGCCTGGATCCTGTGAGTGCTGGCCCAAAGACTATCGAGTTATCTATCGAATTAAAGCGGAAAATTTTGCTTTGAAATATCGAGAAATGCGATCAAGAGTCTGAAATGGCTGAGTTAAGGAAAGATTAAAGGCCAAAGTCTGGCAGGGGGTGAGTGCAGGGCTGGAAATTTTTGCCGCCTGCCGAGGCCTCTTCGCGAGCAGGCTCGCTCCCACAGTGGATCTGTGGGGAACACGGTTTTCCTATTCGCATCAGCTCCCTTGTGGGAGCGAGCCTGCTCGCGAAAGCGATAGATCAGCAGCAGATATTTTTTGACAAACGATAAATATGTATAGCCACTTCCATTTTTTAACTTGATTGAATGAGTACTCAATAACACTCACTGATCAAGGTGAAGAACATGGCTATTACTTATACCCCGTTTCAAGCAAGTGGCAGCCCGGTGCTACCTCCCAATCAAAAGATGTCGTCAGGACAATACCTCACGTCCGAGAATGGACGATTTCAATTGGTATTACAGGCTGATGGAAATTTGGTCATTACTGATGGAGGCTCTGTAGTCTGGGTTGCTGATGGCAATCAGCCTTATAGTAAAACTTTGTACCCGAAAAGAATGGGTGAGCCACTTATGTTTGTAATCAGTAACAATGGCTTTCTTTACGATCCATCCAGAAGGCGATTGTGGATTGCTGAAAGCACTCATAGCATTGATAAGTCGCTCTGGTACAACACCTGTATGGTTATTGAAGATGACGGGAATCTGGTCATTTACGATCAGCGTAACGGAAATTTGTGCTGGGCACGCTCTGGATTCGTCCCTGGTCGTATCCCAAAGCCAAAGGAAAGGCAGGTCAGAGTACTACCGGATGGTACGGAGATTACTTTATGGAAATTTCCGTAGGCCGACTTAAGAGCTTTTGAAGATTGGAGGCGGGTCTAAACAATCAGGATCGTAAGGATTAATATGGCATTTATGGGCCAGCTCCGGAGCGTGTCTTTTAAGAACGAATGCGCCGTTTACACATCCCGAGATCATTATCAAAACAATTACTGCTAAAAGTGTTTTCATATCCCCTCCGATTTTCCAGAGCATAGACTTTAAGTTCAGGCCCCACCTATCATTTGGTTCTGGTTATTTTGTGGGAAGTATCTGATAAACCACTGAAACGTGTAGGACCGGGATCGTGGATTGTGCAACTCCCGGGCACAGCACAGGAAAAACCGGGATGTCTCACGTTTGATGAGCAAAAAAAAGCGCGACCCTCGGGCCGCGCTTTTTTTACGCCTGAACGCTACTGAGCCTTGGTCTCAGTCAACGCTGCTGGCTTCTTCGCCACTTCAGTCTTTTTCGCCGGCGCCTTGGCCGGGGCTTTTTTGACTTCAGCCTTGGCCACCGGCTTCTTCACCGGGGTTTTAGCCGGCGCCTTCTTGGCTGGCTCGGCCTTCACCGGTGCCGCTGGCTTCGGTGCTTCGACCGGTGCCGGCGCGGCGACTGGCGCCGGAGCAGGTGCCGGAGTTGGCGGAGCAACAGGCTCAGGCGCCTTGACCGGCTCCGGTTTCTTGTCGTCATCCGAACCACCGAACAGGTTGCTGAAGAAGTTGCCCTTCTTCGCCGCCACGGCGCCGGCTGCAGCGGCGGCTGCCACTGGAACGGCCTTCGCCGGTTCGAACGACTTGCCGGCTGCCAGGTCTTCGACCTGACTGGCCGCGCGCTGACCGGTGCGTAACGCACCTTCCAGGGTGCCCGGGTACAAGGTGTCGGTGTGTTCGCCGGCAAAGGCTACACGCTGGATCGGACGTTCCCACAGGCGCCAGTACTTGCTGATCTGGCCCGGGCCGAAGGCCAGGTAGGCGCCGCCCATCGAGGGGTCGTTGCTGTAGCGACGGATTTCATAACCGGTGAACGAACCGCGTGCCTGCGGATAAAACGCGTGCAGGCGAATCAGCACCTGGTCGGCAATCTGCTTGTCACCAAAGGCCTGCATGACCCGGGCGTTGTCGCCGGACAGGTTGATCACCACGTTGGCGCCGCCCTTGAGAGCCGGCTCGACCCACAACATGCCCAGCCCGGTGTTGCTGTAGATCTCGCCAGACATCCGCGCCTTGCTTTCCCACACCGGCGTCTTGAACTTCAGCATGATCTGGTCGCGCCAACCGTAGTTGGTGCCCTTGATCGCGGCCAGGTGCTGGGCGTCGAGCGCCGGCGTCATCTGGATCTTGTTCAAGGCGCGCAACGGCACGGCCAGTACCACGTAGTCCGCCTGATAGCCGACGCTACCGACCTTGACGGTGACGCCGTCCTTGTCCTGAGTGATGGAAGAGACCGGGGAGCTGGTCTTGATGGTTTTCAGTTGTTTGACGAAGGCCTGGGCCAGTACCGGGCTGCCACCGACCAGACGCGAAGCACGCAGGTCACGGTCGGCCACACCACGGTAAACGCGGCTCTGTTGCGCGAAGTACAGCAGCGACAGGCGCGACGGTTCGTCATAACGGGTACGGATCTGCTGATTCACCAGCTGTCGGGCAGTGGGCGGCAGGCTCAGGCGATCAAGCCAGTTGGACACGTTGATCTGGTCCAGGGCATGCAGCGTGCTGTTGGCGGACGGGTTCTGCGGGTCTTCGATCGAGCGCGCCAGGTCGTCCAGGGTCTTTTCGTAGCGCTTGAGCGCTTCGGCGGTCGCCGGCTCCTTGGTGGTCAGATCGGCAGCGGTGTAATACACGCCGTCGATCAGATAACCCGGGGTCCGCACGAATTCAGGTGCCGGCGTGGTGCTCAGCTTGAAGGTCGATACGTATTTGTTCAGGACCGGTTGGGTCTTGTCGTTGCCGATCCACTCGCTGGTGGCCATGCCGGAACGGCCGCCCAGGCTCGGCTTGGCTTCCAGCAGCGTGACCTGCCAGCCCTTGTTTTGCAGTTCATAAGCAGCCGTGAGGCCTGCGACTCCGCCGCCGATCACGATCGCGGTTTTATCCTTGGCCAGCGCAGACACGCTGAACAGCCCCAACATCACCAGCGCACAGGCGCGCAGCCAACCGACAGACATTCAGCGAACTCCGGAAATACAGATGAAAATAGCGGTTTTTCGAGCCAGACGGCTCAAGAACCGCGAAGAATACGTCAGCCTTCAGACGCCCGCCAGCAACGTCTATCCGCCTATACAAAGTAGCTCATTCGACACAATGGGTTGTCCCCGTGCGATGCATTGCATAGGCTTGCGCGATTGCATGTCCGCGCCTGTCACGGACCGCCTCGAGGAGAATGAAAATGGGCTTGAATAAACAGTGGATGGAACGCGATCTCGCGGTGTTGTGGCATCCCTGCACCCAGATGAAAGACCACGAGCAACTGCCGCTGATCCCGATCAAGCGCGGTGAAGGCGTCTGGCTGGAAGACTTCGAAGGCAAGCGCTACCTCGATGCCGTCAGTTCCTGGTGGGTCAACGTGTTCGGCCACGCCAACCCGCGGATCAACCAGCGCATCAAGGATCAGGTCGATCAGCTGGAGCACGTGATCCTCGCCGGTTTCAGCCATCAACCGGTGATCGAGTTGTCCGAGCGTCTGGTGAAGATGACGCCGGAAGGCCTGACCCGGTGCTTCTACGCCGATAACGGCTCGTCCTGCATCGAAGTCGCGCTGAAAATGAGCTTTCACTATTGGCTCAACCGCGGCCAGCCGAACAAGAAACGCTTCGTCACCCTGACCAACAGCTACCACGGCGAAACCATGGCGGCGATGTCGGTGGGCGACGTGCCGCTGTTCACCGAAACCTACAAGGCCCTGCTGCTCGACACCATCAAGGTGCCAAGCCCGGATTGCTACCTGCGCCCTGAGGGCATGAGCTGGGAAGAGCACTCGCGCAACATGTTCGCGGCGATGGAACAGACCTTGGCCGAGAATCACGACAGCGTGGCTGCGGTGATCGTCGAGCCGCTGATCCAGGGGGCCGGCGGCATGCGCATGTACCACCCGGTGTACCTCAAGCTGTTGCGCGAAGCCTGCGACCGCTATGGCGTGCACCTGATCCACGATGAAATCGCCGTAGGCTTCGGCCGCACCGGGACGATGTTCGCCTGCGAGCAGGCCGGCATCCGTCCGGACTTCCTCTGCCTGTCCAAAGCTCTGACTGGCGGTTATCTGCCACTGGCCGCGTGCCTGACCACCGACGAGGTCTACAGCGCCTTTTACGACGACTACCCGACCCTGCGCGCCTTCCTGCACTCTCACAGCTACACCGGCAACCCGCTGGCGTGTGCGGCGGCACTGGCGACGCTGGACATCTTCGAAGAAGACAACGTCATCGAGAACAACAAGGCCCTGGCGCAGCGCATGGCCTCCTCCACCGCGCATCTGGTGGATCACCCGAACGTCAGCGAAGTGCGCCAGACCGGGATGGTGCTGGCCATCGAGATGGTCAAGGACAAAACCACAAAAGAGGCTTACCCATGGCAGGAACGTCGCGGTCTGAGGGTATTCCAGCACGCCCTGGAGCGCGGCGCCTTGCTTCGACCGCTGGGTAGCGTGGTGTATTTCCTGCCGCCGTACGTCATCACCCCGGAGCAGATCGACTTTCTGGCCGAGGTCGCCAGCGAAGGCATCGACATCGCCACCCGCGATGGCATAAGCGTGGCGGTGCCGAAGGATTTCCATCCCGGCTTCCGTGATCCGGGCTGATTGATTTCACCTAAGCTTTCGCAGCGTCTGGAATGACCTCTTCGCGAGCAGGCTCGCTCCCACAGAGAACTCGGTCAA